>JAEEJP010000096.1 GCA_016281925.1 Methanomassiliicoccaceae archaeon | reverse complement strand
TCCCTGCCGAAGACCCTGGTGTACATAGGCCCGAACGCCTTCCACGGCGTAAAGTTCCTGGACCTGGACGGCAAGGCCATGGATCCCACCCTGAAGCTCCGCGGCCATACGTACTTCGGCTCCGGCAAGGTCCTCCGCATGGCCGGGGACATAGAGGACGGCGAGCGGTTCTCCGTCGGCGGGATCGATTATTCCGTGTCCTCCGCGGGCTCCCGCGAGGTCACCGCCGTCGGATTCTCCGGAGCCGTGGCTTCCCTGCCAAGCGAGGTGGCCTACAAGGGATGGACCCTCAAGGTGGCGGCCGTCGCGGACAAGGCGTTCTACGGATGCTCCGCCTTGAAATCGGCCGACCTGACCAACGTGAGGTCGATAGGCATGAAGGCCTTCGCGAACTGCGCCTCGCTTGAGGATGTCTCGTTCGGAGAAAACCTGGAATCCGTCGGAGCCTACGCCTTCTACGGCCTCTCGTTCTTCTACGGGAAGACCAAGCTGGCCGCGGCCCCCGAGGCCCTGGCCGGGCATGCCTTCTCCGGATCGGATGCGAAGCTGTATCTTATATCCTGAAAACAGCTGGGGCTTTTCAGGCCCCAGGCACTTTACTTTATACTTTCCGCCGGTTGGTTTGTATAATCTATTGGATGCACTTTGGCAAAGTGCAGAGCACGGTTTCATCCGTTTTTGATGCGTGACTGTGTGTTAGTCTTCTGTTTCCAAGGCAAATCCGTGCCTGTGGTCGGCCATCAGGATTTGCTTTCCTAATCGTCGCCGCGGCTCCAAGGCTTCTGGTTTTCTGGGGACGACCAGATCCAGACTTCTCATCTTCTCATAGTTCTGGCAGTATTCCATACGTCTCTCCTCCCTGTAGTCCAGGTATAATTCAAGGGCGTCTCCCATCAGCTCCGCCATGTTCTTTCCGTGGAGCAATCTCTCCTCTTTGACCCTCTTCCTGAGTACTGTGCTGATTTTGGCCGATATCTGTGCGGAGGCATGTTCCGCTGCGCCCTTGGCATGTCATACTGCTTCTGCTAAAAACTCAATCCGCTCATATGTGGCGCACATCAGATTTGCATGGATTAGAATTAATGATGCGAATCTGCTACTTTAAATGGTTATGGGATTAGTTTTATAATTAACGTACAATCCGCAGGTGGGTTGGGCAATCCCGACTTAGAGCTGATTAAATGATTGTAAGCAAAAACTTGGGCTCTGCCTTCTCTGCCAAAAAACAGCAAAGAAGGGGGCCAGAACTTCCAAGGATGAGTGGATCTTTCTGCGATTCCGATTTATGTATAACAATGGAAAGGAGGCTCTATCTTTGAAGGGAGGAGCCATCGCCGCCATAGTCATAGTCGCGATAATCGCCGTAGCGGGGATTGCGGCGTTCATGATGATGGGATCGGGAAACAACGACGGCGGGAATGACGACGTCAAGACCTACACAGTATCGTTTGTGACAGACAACGGCTCGTATGTCCCTAGCCAAAGCGTGAAGCAGGGCGATCGCGCGGTAGAGCCCATTACCTCGAGGAGCGGATACCAGTTCCTGGGATGGTTCACCTTGCCAAACGGAGGAAGCCAGTTTTCGTTCTCACAGCCGATAACCAAGGATACGACGCTGTACGCGCACTGGACCCAGGACCAGACTCCGACTGTCTACTATACAGTCACATTCAACGCCAACGGCGGGACATCCTCTGCCCATACTCAGACTGTAGCATCCGGATCCTATGCGGACGAACCTTCGGCCACAAGACCCGGGTACAGGTTCGACGGATGGTTCACCGCGGCATCGGGAGGATCGAAGTTCAATTTCGCCAACCCAATAAGCGGTAACATTACGCTGTACGCGCACTGGACCCAGGACCAGACTCCGACTGTCTACTACACAGTCACATTCAACGCCAACGGCGGGTCGCCGAGCACCAGCCAGACTGTTGCTGCAGGCGGGTTTGCGACCGCTCCCGCGACCCCCGTCAGATCCGGGTACACATTCGCTGGATGGTATACCGCGGCGGCCGGAGGATCGGCATACGCATTCGGTGCCGTCAGTGGTAACACCACGGTTTACGCCCACTGGGATATCGTCCCCACCACGACATATACGGTCACGTTCAACGCCAACGGAGGAATCTTCAGCAACGGAAGCGCAACCAAAACCTACACGGTGGCTTATGGGGGGTACGCACCCAACCCAGGGATCCCCGTCAGATCCGGCAGCACCTTCGCAGGATGGTACACCTCCCCCGCCGGCGGTAGCCAGTTCTCCTCTGAGAGCGCTGTGACATCCGACATGTCATTGTACGCCCGCTGGGGGCAGGCCATGCACACCGTTACGATAATAGCGAATGGTAGCGGAAGCGTTTCTGCATCCTCTCTTACGGTCGCCGACGGGGCGCTGATCAGTGCCAGCGGTTCCACGCTAACGATCGGCGGTCAGAGAATCGTGGCCACACCTTCGCAGCCCACGTCGCAGCAGACATATTATTTCTCCAGCTGGTCCACGACATCCGGGCAGGTGAAGGGCGACATGACCATAACAGCAAACTTCGGCTCAAACGCCAACAGCTATACCGTATCGTTCAATTCCAACGGCGGGTCGGCTGTCCCCTCGCAGATTGTGAGCGCGGGCGGGAACGCATTCGTCCCGTCCAATCCAACAAAGCCAGGATACACATTCGAAGGATGGTTTACTTCCATCGACGGCAAAGTCGAGTTCAACTTCAGCAGCCCTGTGAACTCAAACAAGACTGCGTATGCACATTGGTCAGAAAATCTTAAGACAGTTGATTATCGCCTGAACGAGGGGCACTCGAAAATAATAATTGGCTCTGGCTATGATGCGGCAAACATCTACGGCGACTCTAGGACGGTGCCACTGACGATAGAGGTGGCGCAGAGGTCCACTCCAGTAACCATCAGCATCCACAATGCCGACATGATCGCCATGAGCACATCTGTTCCGCTTATCTCAGCGAAGAACATGAACGTAAACCTTGTCATCAATGGATCTTGTCATCTCTACGGCGTAGACGGATCCGATTCGAGATCCAGAAACGCCAGCGGTGGCATCGGCGGTAACGTGATAGAATGCGGAACACTTTCGATCTCCGGAACCGGCACCCTTACGATAAAAGCCGGAGACGGAGGCGACGGCTACCACGGAGACAAAGGAAGCGCCGGATACCCCGGAACCTCGGGGAGCAACGGAGGGAACGGAGGCATCGCAGTCAAAGCCAGCAGTGTCAAGTCTACACTTAGCGCTTCTAACCTCACAATAACCGGAGGGAACGGAGGAAGAGGCGGCGACGGAGGCGCCGGAGGCGACGGCAGCGCCGGCAGATCCGGACAGAACGGAAGCTGGGGTGATCCCAACATGCATCATTCTGGAAACGGCGTCAACGGAGGGAAAGGCGGCGACGGCGGTGCCGGAGGCAACGGCGGTGCCGCGACTTCCTGCAACGCTTCGCTCTCTGGCAACGTCAAATCTGGAAAAGGCGGGGACGGCGGATCCGGAGGTACCGGAGGCAACGGCGGCGACGGAGGCTCTGCGCCCAAGAACGATTCCTGGCCGAGGGTGACGGACCTAAGGCCTGCCAACGGAGGCAACGGCGGCGACGGAGGCTCCGGCGGCACAGGCGGAAAAGGCGGCGACGGGAACAGCCCAGGAACCGGCGGAATCGGAGGCTACGGAGGAAGAGGTGGCTCCGCAGGAACCGGCGGGCATATCTTCGCTTACTACATCTTCGGCGGCGGAGAGGATGCGTACGGTAGCGACGGCTATCCCGGGGCTGACAGATCTGGCGCCAGGGCTTCAAGCGGCAATCCTGGGACCTTCGTAAAGTGAATCTGATTAAGGGTGTCCCCTCACATCAGAATCGGAATGCAAGAACCAATTGTGTTGAGCACATTAATCCCGAGGCCTCACGGGGTCTCGGGCACTTTTCCTATGATTATCCTCGTTTGGTATTTGCGTTCCTGGGCTTTAGACAGTGTCCTTGCGTGACCAAAAAATACGCTTTATTTTGCATCCGCGTCGGAAGGTAGGGCTGTTTGACATCCCTCGATTCCGTCTTCTTACTCGGTGCGGGACGAAATAACTGCGTCACGAGGGTTCATGTTCGATTGTTATAGCTTAGCGCCCTTAAGCTTCATACGGGTGCGTGATGTAACAAGGTAGTTGGAATGGTCTGTCAATTGAGGCAATCTCTGACCGGCGAAGCAGATTGTTATGGCACCTCTGCTGCGGCCCTGCTATGATTGGGTGGCAGGGCTGCCTATTGCTGCCAGTTCCCTGTCTTCACGGGTCGAAGCTCCCAGTATATTGAAAAATGGCTTCTGACGGCCGAGATCTGTAATTCTTTGGTGCTCTCGTTCTTTCAGAGTTGGGAGTTGCGAGTGGGTGTTTTGGCTAAAGCTCGTATCGTAATTCATGGTAGGAAACGCCATATTACTTGAAGACAGTTAATTCACCGTATATTGAAAGGATGGCTGGGCTCCTGCCCAGCCAAAGAAGGTTGTTTCTGTTTCAGATATTGTTTCACGATACCTGCGGCTTTGATGTCGCGTTCGGTTTTATTATTCCGAACAGGCCTCCGAAGAAGTCGCATATCCCGCCGATCATCCAATCGAAGAAACCAACGATGGCATCTGCGATCCCTCCAAAGAATCTGCCGATGGCCCCCAGGATGCCTCCGTCGTCTTCATCCTCGTCGGTGTCGCCATTCGGAACGTCTACCACGCAGGAAGCGACCCTCCCGTCCTGAAGGAATGCGTATATCGTGGCTGCCCCTCCGGATGCGGCATAGAGAAGGTGGAGTTATCCGGCAGCCTGGCGCTGGTGGGCAAGAACGCCTTCTTCGGCTCCCATCTCAGGGACGCGCAGGGCAGGGCCGTCGGGGCGACAGTTCAGGCGCTGAGGGGCGGGACGTTCGGATACGCGTCCTAGGTCGGGGATTCCTTTTCCTTCGGGGGCCTGGTGTACACCGTGACCTCCGCAGGGAGGGTGGCCCTGACAGGATACGAAGGCTCGCCGACTTTCCTCGCGGTGCCCGGGTTCGTCTACGACGGCAAGATGAGGTTCGCCGTGACCTCCATCGGGGACAAGGCGTTCTACGGCTGCTCCACGCTGACTTACGCCGACCTCGGCGACGCCAGGGTCGTGGGGCTGAAGGCCTTCGCCAACTGCTCCTCGCTGGAGGAGCTGCATCTGACCGCCTACAAGGTCAAGGGCTGGGCGTTCTTCGAATGCTCCTCCCTGAGGGAGGCCGACCTGTCATCGGTCATGTATTTCGGGGAGAAGGCCTTCCGCGGATGCCAGCTGGAGTCCGTGGCCTTCTCCGGAAACCTGGCGTACATGCCGGACGGGACGTTCGCGGCGGAGTTCCTCGGCGCGTCCGGGGAATCGCTCGGGGCCTCGCCGAAGATCCTGGCCGGGCATTCCTTCGAGGGGACGGGCGGTAGGCTGCGCCTGGTTTCCTGACGTTAAACGCGGGGGGGGACCTCCCCCGCTTCCGGACGCCCCTCGGATGATCCGCAGGATTCCGCGCTTCTTGGATTTCCGGGGATGCCAGGCCCAGGCTCACCATCGCCCCGTAGTTCCGGCGGTATTCGGCGAGCCTCTGCTCCCTGTAGTCAAGATAAAAACCGAGGGCGTCGCCCACCAGCTCCTCCGCGGTCTTCCCCTGGAGGGAACCTTCCTCTTCGAGCTTCCTCATCAGGACGGCGCTTATCTTGGCCGATATCTGCGTTGAGCCCTTTCCCGTCGCGCCCATGGCATGCCATATGGCAAAGGGGCAATAATAACCGATCCGGTCGTGGCAGAATTCGCACGTCATCCGAACGGAACCGGCCGGCCGCCCCGGCATCCCCTCTGGCTGTGTCTAAGGGGAATGGCCCAATACATCGATGCGATATCGTTTTAATTAACTACTATAATAATATTGTATTACTACTGTTTTATCAAATATATTAAATACGCAGACCTTCTATGGAATCCCGGTGATATGATAAAGCGGATAGTAGAGTCACGCTTTCCGGGGCGCTTCGTGATCAACGGGAACAACAAGTTTGTGACGGTGCCGTCGCAGGTGATACAGCGCATGGCGCTCGTCCACGGCGATTACCTCGACGTCACGATAAGGCTCCCGGAGACGTAGGAGTATGATACGGGCGACAGCCTGCTGACGCTGTCGGATCTGGGCGCGGACGAGACGGATGCGCAGGCCGAGGAGGAAGAATCCGGGGCCAAAGCCAGGAAACCAAGGAGAAAAAAACAAACCGATTCGGAATGAAGAACGGTCCGCTAGCCGAGTACCAATCAGAAAGCGGACCTGGCCACAGGTGTTGAGCTATGGTTAGATGCAGATACATCAAGGATTATTTAAAGTGCGAGACGGCCGGTACATCCGGCCGCGAGAATTTGCGCCCGTGCGGAGCGACGGCTTCGGTTCCGGCCTTCGGAGGTGACGACCGTGCAGCGCCTCGAGGACCTCGTGGACAGAAGCCGTATCGACGGTCTCTTTGGCAGGGAGATCGCCGAATTCTCCGCCAGTGAAAAAGCGGGAGGGGCCGCCAAAGGCACGGTCAGCCAGCACAGGGGCATGGTCTACAACTGCCTCTTCCTCATGCTCCGCAAGAGGAAGATCGTGAGGCTGGACAGGATCAC
>JAEEJP010000095.1 GCA_016281925.1 Methanomassiliicoccaceae archaeon | reverse complement strand
TATCCGTCCTCATCCTCCAATGCGGAGCCCTGTGCCTCTTCCCCTGCCCAGTTCCTCTGGGTCGGGTGCATGATTCTGATTGCTGCTTTCACAGCGTAATCTCACTGATATGATTGTAGTATATTAAATTTTTCTATGTTGATATTTCCCCATCTGACGTTTTTTTTCTTAGTTTCGTCCGATTTGAGTGATTCCTTTGCATAAACCTTGACTTCTTGCCTTTTCTTTTGCACCCATCATTGATTGTCAGGTTTCTTACTTTCCAAATCTTTTGTTCCAATCTTCACTCTGAATCTGACCGAACACTGTTAAATCAGCGTTTGGGAATTCATCCGCATGAAGAGCGACAAACTACTGGGTGCCATCGAAATCGGCGGGACCAAAATCATATGCGCAGTCGGCAATCATGACGGCAGCATCCATGAGAAAATCAGATTCCCGACTTCTACCCCAGATGAGAACATCCCTCAGATGATCGATTTTTTGGGCGGCTATGATATCGGCGCTGTCGGCGTAGGCACTGTTGGGCCCGTCAACATCCGCGAAAGATGCCGCGATTACGGCATGATTCTCGCCTGCCCCAGAAAAGCCTGGTCTTACTGCCGCCTCTGGGAATCTCTAAGCTCAGGCCTTAATGTTCCCGTCTCTGTTGACAGCGACGTCAATGCCGCATGCATCGGGGAGGCGAGATTCGGTGCCGGGAAAGGCAAACAAAATGTCCTCTACATTACCGTAGGCACCGGCATCGGCATCGGAATAGTAATCGATGGGAAGCCTCTGCACGGCATGCTCCATCCTGAAGGCGGCCATTCCAAAGTCGAGAGATATCCCGGCGACATCATGCAGAGCGCCTGCAGATTCCATCCGGATTGCGCCGAAGGCATGGCCAGCGGCACCGCTCTCGGCAAGAGAATCGGCGGAAGAGGGGAGAATATCCCGGAAGACGACCCAGTCTGGGGTATAGAAGCCCATTATCTTTCTCAGCTGGTCAGGAACTGCATGCAGATCGTGTCGCCGAACGTCATCGTCATGGGCGGAGGTGTGATGGAAAGGGAGTTTCTGTTCCCGATGATTCGCCGGAACGTAGTTGAACAGCTCCATGGGCATTACATCTGGGGAGAGAGCGAGGACATGGATTCATACATCGTCCCATCGCAGCTGGGCGGCGATCAGGCCCTCAAAGGATGCCTGGCTATGGCGGCTGACACTTTCGGCCATCCCTCTTGCCCACTTTAAATACTGTATGAAAAATCCCTCCCTGGGGGATGGGTCCCCAGGGGAAAATGGGATGAAACACATAGGTTCCGTAAGCTCTCGCGGACCTCCTGAGAAGATACTGGACTGGGTCTTCGAAGGGGATTTCGTGCCTTGGGACGAGTTTTTGCGCTCATATGCTCGTTGCGGATGTCAAAGGAAAGTGCCTGGATGCTACATCATACTGATCTACAGAGGGGGCCGCATCCCTAGGAATCTTTCGAAGTATAATGCAGGCTATGTCGGGCAGTCCGTCGATGTCGAGTCCAGATTGCGCGACCATCTGGCCGGTTCCGGCAACAGCAACGTCTATGCAGATATAAGATCCGGAATGGCCGCGGCCGTCCAGATCATCCCGTGCTCCGCAGAATCGCTGAACGACGTCGAATGCGCGCTGATCTATGCGTTCGGAAGGGATAAGCTTTACAACATGACAGACGGCGGTTCGATGCGCAGATGCGAAAGCGGTTCGGAGTTCATCTTCGCCGATAGGAGGCTTTATCCCCGGCACGGATCCGACCGCGGCGAGATGCGCAGAGCCGTGTTCAGGGCGGCCGGGAGGAAGCCGGTGTCAATCTATGCCGACGGGATCAGATTGGGGACAGCCTGTTCCGGCCTCCCTATCAGCACGGACCTGGCATACGGAAGGCATTCCTTCAAAGCCAGATGCGCCGGGCGGCTCGCCGGGAAAAAAACCGTTTCGATGTCTGACGGGATGATCTTCACCGCCGCCGCCAAACTGCTCCGCGTATCCCTGTCCGCAATCCGCCTGCCGCATGCCGACGAGGACACGCCTCCGAAGAGAGGCGGGCGCCTCATCGGGGATCCGGAGGGACCCAGCGAGGATGAGCGACCTCTTCTTCCGCCCGGGAGGGGACCATCCATCCGGCCGCCGGGACCGCCGATCAAATCATATCGGAACTGTCGCCAAAATCAGGGATGCCCGCGATTTGTCCGGAATAAAATAGCCTTTATTCTGGGGAGATTCGGATTCTATAATCCAACGCATTTTAGGGTTATTCAATCCTCAAAAAGTATGACAGAACGGCTTATAACCTCCGTCGGGATTCACCGGAATATGAGATGCGCGTATTGTGGATGCGAAATATCGTCCCTCTGCCCGTTTTCGATGTGCCCGTCTTGCGGGCAGCCATTCATGAAGCCGGAATTCGAATGAACCGGCGGATCCAAACCGAAATCTGCGCTCCGGCTGCAAGGGGAAAAGGCGGCCGGACGCATTCACCGATGTTCTCGATGAGCTGTCCATGCTGATATCTTACGGTTCGGCATTTGTCCGGCGAACTGTTTGCGCGCCATATCGCACCGTTAAATAGAACCGCAAGGATGTGGGCGCATGTTCGCAGAGGCTTGCGGAGCCGCCAAAGAATTCGCGCGTCCCGTATTGGTATCCGACCCGAAGAACTCCTGGGCCGGCTGCGGAACATTCATGGTGCTGAACAGGTCCGGCTGGGCCGTCACCGCCAAGCACATTCTCGGCGAGGCTCTGGAAAAAGACGGCGCCGATCTCGTCTGGGGCTGGGAAGGCGTCGTCGCGGACGAAGTAATCCTGGACGACGACACAGATCTGGCCGCCGTGAGGCTGGATCCTTTCGAACCAGAACGCATATCCGATTATCCGATGCTTATGGACGGGGACGCCATCTCCCTGGGGACATCGTTCGGAAGGCTCGGCTATGCGGTGGAGGAAGGCTGCGGAATAGCGTCCGCGCTTCCCCTTTTCAACAGCGGGATCATATCGCGCATCTGCGGCGGCCCGGACACAGGGTATATCGTCACATCCTCTGCCGGCATCAAAGGCCAATCCGGAGGGCCGGTATTCGGCTGCGACGGATGCGTCATGGGCATGCAGACATCCACGCGCCGCTCGCATCTGGGATACAGCGGGGCGGACGACAGAGGCGTCATGAGGCCCCTCATGTCCGTCGAAGGCATCGCCCTGCATATCGGCTCTGTGAGGAGGTTCCTGGATGCGGCCGGGATATCCTACCGCATCAGGGCGTCCGAAAGCTGATTCCCTCAGCCAACGATCCTGTATTCCTCGCCGGGGTCGTCGCTGCTGTACATTATATTCTTGGAATCCAGGAACTGGCGGATCGTCTTCACATGGACGGCGCGCCCTACGCAGCAGAACTGGTCGTCGAGGGGATTCTTCTCGGCATCCAAGAAATGGAACCCGAACGGCATGGCGATTGTGTTGATCTGCATGCCGCAGACTTTGCCTTCTGCGTTGACTATCGGGCCGCCGGCCTGCCCTCTGTATCCGGGGGTGGAAGTGTCGAGGTACACGGCGTCGAACGGGCTGTTCCCGGCTTTCTTCACCGTGACTATCTTGGAAACCATGCCGTCGTTGGCGAAGATGCAGGCGTCCGAATCGATTTTGGGGATGCGGAACGCATTGCGGGCGGCATCGAAATCCGCCGGGGGATCGACGAACGGATGGCCGAGCCTGCAGACGCTGCTGCCCACCGATATGTCTCCGGGATCGGCGAATACCGGATAGTTCGGGACCATGTTCGGCCTGAAATTGGCCAGCTTCACGAGGGCTATGTCGATCTTCCTGTCTACGGTGACTTCGCTGATCATCACCCCGTCCCATCCCCACCAAAACGAATGGTTCAGGATGAATTTGGGATCCATTTTGGCTGGCTCGGAAGAACCTGCGCTCATCTGCTTGATTTCGGCCATCTTTTTGCGGTCGCCTTCGAACTTCACCAGGGAATCGAACGTGTGGCCGGCGGTTATCGCCCAGCCATCTTCGTTGACGATGATGAATGAGTTGAGGACCGTGCTGACGACCCCGTCCTGATAACGGAGGGACGTGGCGACGGGGCGCGTGAATCCCTTCGCAATGCGGCATGCATCTGCGAACATGAGCCACGGAATGCGCTGATGAAATATAAATGCGGACTTCGGAACAGGTTTAGCAACCTTAAACAAAAATACCCGGTCGGGCATTGCCGGGTCGTGATTTCCGGAGAGACCCAATATCGGATGTATGCCGGCCTCGAGCTGGACGATTTCACCGGATGGAAAAGGCTGGAGGATGACGCTGACAGGGACGCATCCTACTGGGCGCTGGATCTGGGAAGGGGTTGCGTCCTCCACAGGGCCGTAAAAAAGACCAGGGGGCTGCTGGGCGTCAGAACATCCAAGCTGACCTCCCTCAAATTCGATTGGAGCGCGGAGGATCCCGACGGGGATTTCCTGGACGCTTGCATCGGCATCATCCACGGCGTCAAGTACAGCGTCGAGAAAGAGTGCATCTAGTTCAGGACCGACATGACCGTCGCCGCCCTCTCCAGGGAGCCGGCGGATTGGACAGAGTTCGAAGCGGGCAAGCCCGAATTCCCTCCGAAGGACAGCTCTTCCTATTCCAGCTTCTACGCCTGAGCCTAACAATCTTATTGCCCTCGGGAACGGCTTAAATCCCGTTTCCGAGGGTCCGCATCCATGGACCGCGAAGAGCTGCCTGAGATGCTGTCGGATTCCGCCTCGTCGCTCTATTCGTACATCGAAGACATGCAGTTCGCCACCGATCCGCCGATTGGCATGAGCGTATCGGAAGTATCGTCGTATGATGTCCGCGGCGATTATGCCGTTCTGCATCTTTCGTCGCCGCTTCAGGATACCGAATCGCTCATGCTTATGGCCGGGGCCGATCTATACCGGGGCGAAGATGCCGGATTCACCCGCTACGACGAGGTTTCCCGCACCATTGTCATACGTCCCGGGCCGGAGCTGCTGTCCCTCATGTCCGTCGGGCATCCCCGCCTCATGGTGATGTCTGACATGAAATTCCTGGTGAGGGCCGTATCCGAATTCTTGTCCAGGCATTCCCGGTCCATAGGGATCCCGCCCCGTCCTCCTTCGGCATGGGATCCCATCTTCCCCGACGGGTCCTCCCCTTCGGAGCAGCAGATTTCGGCCGTAGAGAGCATAATGTCCAGCGGGCTGTCGTATGTATGGGGAGCTCCCGGGACCGGCAAGACGCAGTTCGTGCTGGCCACCTGCATCAGGACGTGCATAGCCAGAGGTCTCAGGGTCGCGGTATTCGCCCCCACCAACAATTCCGTGGAGCAGGTGCTGAGAGGGATCCTAAAGGCTTTCGGCAGGAAAGATCTGGGCGACGGGATACTCCGTCTCGGCATCCCTTCGAAAGGGTTCCTTCTGGAGCATCCGGAAATGTGCGAGGACGGGCAGGCCCAGAAGCGCGCGGAAAGGCTCAGAAAAAGCATAGCCAATATGGAGGAGATTCTGTTCGAGCGCTCATGCGACCGCCTCAGGCCCAAGATAGATGTCATCGGAAAACGCCTGGAAGCCATGTCAGGGACCGAAGATTTCGGAGGGAGCCTGATGGAGGACATGAGGCCGGTTATCGCGCTCTGCCGGTCCCGCATGGGGGATGCCTGCAATCTCGAAGGCAGGGATCTGAGAAGCGTGCTGGCCGAAGCAAAATCGGCACTGTACGACAGAGACCGCCCGGCCCTGGACATAGAGGAATACGCAGGGATAAGCGATTCCGAGATAGCCGGGATGATATCGTCGATGGAGGACGAGCTGGAAAGCATCCTGTCCAGATGCACATTCAGACGCGTGAGGGACGTCTCCATAATCGCCGGGACCCCGCTCCAGTTCATTTCCCGCTTCAGACCGAAAGGATCGGAGGACGACGGGCGGATGGAGATGGACGCCGACCGCATATTCCTGGACGAGGCCGGATATTGCAATCTGGTCCATGCCGCGTGCCTGATGACCAACGGGGTGCCCGTGGCCATGCTGGGGGACCATATGCAGCTCCCTCCGGTATGCGAAATCGACGCCGACATCCTCGTCTCTTCCGCGGCCAAAGGAGGCAGGCTCAGGAATGCCTTCCTCTGGGACATGAGCGCTCTCTACTGCGAAGAGCTGCTGTCATGGCCGAGGGATGCCTTGGCCCTGGCGTACGCATCCGGGACGGAGCCCGAATTCAGGATGACCTCGCGCTGCAACCTGACCGAATCCCACCGTTTCGGCCAGAATCTCGCATCCATCCTGGACAGATTCGTTTACCGCAACGGCATGTCGGGCTGCGGCGCGGGCAATCTGGAGATATGCAGCATCGACGCCAGAGGCGCAGAGAGGAAGGAGAGGGCTAACGAAGCCGAGAAAGAGGCGGTCGAAGCCTTTCTCGCAGCCGAATCGCCTGAGCCCGGGGAAATAGCGGTTCTTACTCCGTATGCCGACCAGGCTAAGCTGTTGAGGCGGGGCGCGGGGAAATACCGCGATTCGATTATGACCGTCCACGCTTCGCAGGGCAGGGAATGGGACACGGTGATGCTGAGCGTGGCCGACAACGGCGCCGTAGACAGGGACGTCCCGCTGAGGTTCACCAGCTCCGCTTCGCCGATAGGCCTGAAAGTCATCAACACCGCCGTATCCAGGGCGAAAAGGCGGCTGATACTTGTCTGCGACATGGGATTCTGGGCCGCCAAGGAAGACGAGCTGATCGGCATGATCGCGGCGGCGGCAGAGCCTTGGGTCAGGCCTGAAAAAATGGATAAATAACCGAAGCTATATGGAACGGGGTTGCACATGGACGAAGAGAACGGCAGGACTGAAGGCAAGGAAGGCGAGTACAGGATAGTCGACGACGATCGCGACGGATCGCGCCTCAGACTGGCTACCCTGGTCACGAAAGAGATGATATTCTGCGATCCGGAGATGATGCTGTCGAAGTACGGGATCTGCGGAAATACATATTCCCTGGACAAACTGGACGGGGATGCGATAAGGGAGCTCACCGCTTTCCTGGAATCCGGCCCCTCGATCCCCGAAGCCGAAGGCTTGGCCAAGATACTCGACAGAGCCAGATGCAACGAGAGCTTCAGCATAATCGACCCGGTAAACGTCGAATCCATGTTCGAGAACGATCCTGCCTGCGGATCCGTCTATGCCTGCAACGTGATGATGGACTCCCTCATCTATGCGCTGGGCATAACGGAGACCGTGGATACGGCCTCATACGTGCTCTGCATCCTGCTCGCGATCAGGGACGGCATAATCAGCGGGGACGAGATCGATGATGTCACCGCCCTGTTCTCGTACAGGAACCGCTGCGCCATGGAGATAGAGGTGGAGAGGCCCGACGAGGATCTGATCAGAAGATGGGAAGCGATCCTTTTCAGGCTGCTGTCGATGATGTTCGGCACCGCATCGGACAGAGAGAACGAGTGAGGTGACGGGCTAAGCGGTTTGCGTTCCAAAACCAGTTTTCGTTCTACCCGCCACGTTCGGTTTATCATCCGCATCGACCCTATTTATCCTTATCTGTCAGACACCCCCCAAAACCGGGTGTCTGTCAGTCTTCAGGCCGATCCGAGCGCAGGCTTTCCAATTCATCGCCGAGAGTTCTGCGGCGGCGCTCCAGCGCGGAGGCGGACATGGCCAGCCTGGAGATAAGCTCGAAATCCGACGATGCCTCCGCCTCCCTTATTCTGGCTCCTATCTCCGCGATTTCGCCGGCGATCGATTCCATCTCCTCGCGGATCGAACTCTCGGTGGGGACGCCCCTCATTTCCGCGACGCGGCGGTCCGCCCCTCCCGATGAGATCTCGGCGATCCTTTTCCTGATCTCTTCCATCCTTCCGGCGTTCGCTCTGGCTTCCGCCGGGGTATCGGCGATGGAAGACATCAGGCCCAGGAACTCGGCCCTGAGCGATGCCAATTCGGCTTCTTCGGCGGATATGGGAGTCATGCCCTGTCTTTGGAGCCTTTCTTGGACGAGGCTTTGCCCTTCTTGCCCTTTTTCTTGCCTTTCTTCTTTTTCTTGGGCTTCATTATCCCGCAGAACTCTTCGTAGAGCTCGTCGTCGTTGAAGATGGCGTCTCCGATGACGCTCAGAATGTAAGGGTCCTGAAGGATATGCTTCATCATTTTCGGGGACAGAAGAGCCTGGATCCCGATGGATTGGTAGTTCTCATCGAGGATTCTGTTGAAGTATTCCGTGCGGATCTCGTCGGCTTTGGCCTCTAGCTCGGTGTCCTCCTCGCTGAGTGTCTTAAGATAATCCTGATAGTCATCGGGGCACTTGGGTTCGTCGATCTCGTCGGCATCGATTCCGTCGAGATATTCGCTGTCCCCGGTCATCTCGGCCAGGACCGCCATGTATGCGGCCATGTCGGCCCTCAGATAGCGGATCAGGGCGTCGGCATGCTCTATCCTCTCCTGCTTCCTGAGCCTGGACTTGGATTTCTCGAGATCGGCGATGTCCCTTTTTTTGTTCTCGATGACGGCCTTGAGTATTCTTTCGGATTCCTCCGCGCTGAAAGCTCCGTCTTCCATGAGCGAACGGATGCGCGGCGGAGATTAATAGATTGCCTGGGCAGGCCCGGCGGAAATGTTCCCGCCGGAGGCGGCTCAGTATTTTTTGTCGCGGGGGACAATGTGTATGGGCGCCCCGCAGAAGGGGCAGCTGTCAAGGACCGCGTCCATCCCGTCTTTGTCCTCGCCGAGGAGGGCCGGTCCTTTATATGAATCGATGAAGACTATGCTCTGCTCGAGAAGAGAATCCAGCATAGGCTTGCAGCACGCCGCTTCGACGTCAACGTCGGAGATTTCCAGCCTGAGAAGGGGTCTGGCGCGGAGATTCCTGTTCCTCTGTTCGGTCAGTATGGCATCGACGCGCTCCGCATCGATGTCGGCCCCGGGGAATCCCATCTCGGCCGCATAGGCCAGCATCCTCACGGCTTTCTGCATGTCCTTGGGGACGCCGGAACCCACCTCATACATCAGCCCGAGATGGTACAGCGCGCTAGGATCCAGAGAATCCGCGGCCTGGCCCAGATAGCGGACGGCTTTTTCCATGTCCGGCTGGACGCCTTTGCCCGAAGCATAAAGGATCCCGAGCTCCCTGCGCGCAGGCAGGCTTCCCATGCGGCAGGCGCTTCTGAAGCATTCCGCAGCTTTGGCATAGTCGACCGGGACGTTGGTCCCATAGAGGTAGTCCAATCCCGTTTTGTAGAGCTTGTCAGCCTCTTCCTCAATGTCCTGCATTCCGGAATCTTTCTCAGAAACCATGTTGATCGCCTCCGAATCGTCAGCATCATTAATCATCCTTCGCCCTCTGGCCCTCCAGAGAGCGGAGGGTTCTTTCCGCGTCGGCATCGCCGTTCTCTGCCGCCATCCTGAGCCATTTGGCGGCCTCGGCCTCGGACTTATCTATCCCTGTGCCGCTGAGATAGCAATGTCCGACCGTGGACATAGATGAGACAGCCCCCTCCATGGCGGCCTTCAGGAACCATTCGAAAGCCATCCCCTCGTTCGGCTTTATGTCCCCGAAGCCTATGGAATAGAGGTACCCGAGCCTTTCCATCGCGAAGGCATCGCCTCCGTCGGAGCCTTTCCGGTACCATTCCGCTGATTTGGCGGTGTTCTGCGGGGTGCCGATTCCGAATTCGTAGCAGACGCCCAGCTGGAACATTGCGTTCAGATTCCCGGCTTTGGCCGCGGCCCTGTACAGGATGAAGGCTTTTGCTTCGTCTTTGTCTACCCCCAATCCGTGCTGATAGAGATAGGCCAGATTAGTCTTCGCATCGGAATTGCCCTGGTTCGAAGCCAGCCTGAAGTACCTGGCGGCCTCCCCGTAATCGCGCTCGACATAGACGCCGTCCATGTATGCCAGCCCGGCGAACGCCTGAGCATCCGGGATCCCGTCCTCGGCGGCCTCGATGGAGAGCCTGGCCGCTTCCTCGGCGTCGATCCCATCGTATTCGCCCTGCATGAAAAGCCTCACCATCAGCGCCTTCGCATCGGTCTGGCCGGCGGCCACGGCCTTCTCAAGGTAGTAGTATCCCCTCACGGCGTCTTCCTCCACGTCCCATCCGAAGAGGTATGCCATCGCCATCGCATACATACCGTCCGGATTCTCTTTGTCGGCGAGCTCCGAGACCTGCTCGATGGTCAGTTCTCTCTCGCCCTGTGGCGTATGGAAAACAAAACCGCTTCCTTCCTGTTCCATGGCCTGCCATATGCGCAGCGATTATTAACTTCCGAGCCTCGACAGCACTTTTTGGATGCTGTCGTAGCCGGGGAACTCGCGTTCCTGGCGGCGGAAATCCGTATTGTGATAGCGTCTGCCGAACATCAGCCCCTGCCTGATATGGAGGAACTCATGGTAGACGACGAAATCCAGGCAGTCTTCCGGGACGCTGCCGGAATCAAGGATGGGAGATATCGAAATGACGCGGAACATCGGATAGCATCTGCCGAGGACCCTCCGGGTCTTCCTCTTGGTCCAGGTTATGTATGTGTTGCTGAAATCGTCGGCCCCCAGCAGCCCCGAATCGTAGAGCCTCTGGGCGGAATCCGACAGGCTGCGGAAATCGCCTTCGGAAGTGCATGTGAATCCGCCGCGCTCCAGAAACAGCGGCCTTTTCGCCAGAATGAATTCGTCGGACGACACGTATTCCCGGAAAATATCCGGGGACGTTTTCTTCCCGCTGAATAGGCAGGCCAGGATGTCCTCCACCACTTCCGGCGGCGAATCCGAAAGGTAATCGGACAGAGCCGCGAACCGCTTCCCGCCTTCGACGCCGTAGCGGCAGATTCTGCTCCCCGTATCCTCGAAATCAACCCTGACTGGGGTCTTCTTCCCGGATATCCTGACGTCGATCTCCATCGTTTCCTGGCATTCCTCGGGACCAATATGTCCTTTTGCCTCTGTTTCCTCTGCATGGAATGCTCCGATCCCACATATTTCCCGCGGAGATCCTTCCCGCAATGGTACATCATCGTCGAGACTGTGGACGGCGTCGGGGTGAAGATCTGGACCTGCTCCGGGTTGGTTCTGAGGACGCGGCGGCAATAATCGGCCAGATCCCTCATATCGTCTTCGGTGCAGCCGGGATGGGCAGCGATGAAATAGTACGTCAGATACTGCTTCGAGCCGCATCTGGAGCAGGAGTCCGCGAACATCTCCCTGAAATCCTCGAGGACACCTCTGGGAGGCTTCCCCATCAGGCGCAGGACTCTGTCAGAAATGTGCTCCGGAGCTATCTTCATCTGTCCGGAGACGTGGCGTATGACCAGCTCGTCGAGGTATTCCTGTCCTCCGCCGGAGTCAGCGGCGATCATGTCGTAGCGGATGCCGGAGTTGACGAAGGCTTTCCTCACCCCGGGTATCGCCGAGATCTTTTTCAGAAGCTCCGTCTGGGAGGAATGGTCTATCGGAAGCCTGGGGCACGGGGCAGGGAATAGGCATCTCCTGTCCTTGCAGGCTCCTGCGATGGATTTCACCGGGCAGTCTATGCCGTACATATTGGCTGTCGGCCCGCCTATGTCCTGGATGATCCCGTTGAATGAGGGATTCGACGCGAGCTTTCTTGCTTCCCTAAGTATGGATTCTTCCGAGCGGGAGACCACCGCCCGCCCCTGATGGACGGCTATGGCGCAGAAAGAGCAGTCCCCGTAGCATCCGCGGTGGGTGGTTATCGAATTCCTGACGGTATCCATTGCCTTCACCTTCCCCTGGGAGGCGTACAGAGGGTGCACAGCGTTCTCGTAGTCGGATTCGTAGGCTGAATCCAGCTCCTTCTGGGTCATCAGCCTCTGCGGACGGTTATGGACGAGATACCTTTTCCCGTATGCCTGGGCCATCCTCCTGCCGGATACGGGATCCGAATTGTCCCTGAATATGCGGAACATCTCCGCGAATGCCTCCGTGTCTGAAGCGCATTCCTCATATGGCGGGAGAATCACCGAAGGCTCAGGCAGCTCGGACGACATGTAGCAGATCCCCCTGACATCCTTCCAATCCTTCCCGCCGCGGATTCTCTGGGCGATCTCCAGATTGGAAAGCTCGCCCATGCCGTATACGATGGCGTCGGCCTTGGAATCCAGAAGGACCGAGCGGCGGACTGCATTGTCCCACATGTCGTAATGCGCTATGCGGCGCAGGCTGGCCTCGATTCCGCCCAGGATTATCGGCTTCCCTTTGGCGTATCTCTTGATGAGATTGGAATATGCGATGCAGGCGCGGTCGGGGCGGCGGCTGTTGGCCCCTCCGGGAGTGAAGTCGTCGTCTTTCCTGCGCCTGTTCGTCGGCGTATAGTTGGCCACCATGGAATCCACGCAGCCGGCGGATACCGACCAGAACAGTTCTGGGGTTCCGAGGCGCAGTATGTCTTCCGGAGAATCCAGCCTTGGCTGGGCGATCATTCCGGCCCTGAATCCGTGGTCAATCAGCCAATGGCCGACCACAGCCGTCCCGTTGTAGGAATTGTCGGTGTATGTGTCGCCGGAGACGAGTATGACGTCGAGAGAATCCCATCCTCTGGCGCGGACTTCTTTCTCGGTTGCCGGTATGAACATCGGTTCCCTTCCCCGGAACGCGAAGCCAGCTCTTCTGCGGGCCCGTATCCGGCGTCGGCCGCGGCCAGGATGAGATCGTATTCCTCTCCGTCGTATTCGGCATCGGCTTCGCCGCGGATTATCATGACCCCCAGGTTGTACATGCACGACGGGACGTCTAGATCGGTACCCGCACGGAAATACTGGGCGGCCATCTCCAGGTCAGAACCGACGCCGTCGCCGTGATAGTACGCCTCGCCCAAAGCCGCGATGGCTTCCGCTTCTCCGCCCCCGGCCACCTCGCCGAGGATGCCGTCGGGGTCGGCGTCGGCGATGTCTGTCAGGCCTTCGCCGGCAAGCACGGCCATGTGGTAGTACGCCGGGCAATAGCCCAGATCGGCCGCCTGCCTGTAATAGGAAAGAGCAGCATCCAGATCTCTGCCTACCCAGAGTCCGCCTTCATACATCATCCCGAGGTTGCACATCGCCGAGCATTCCCCGTCCTCTGCCGCCTCCTTAAGAAGGCCGAAAGCGCCCTCCTCATCTTTGGGCAGGCCGTCTCCCGAAAGCATCATCGCGCCCAGGTTTGCCTTGGCTTCGGAGCTCCCGAGCTCTGCCGATTCCTTCAGAAGCCTGAGGGCCTCTTTCTCATCCTTTTCTGTGCCTATGCCTTTGAGGTAAAGGACGGACAGCATGAACAGGTGGTCGGGATCCCGGCTTTCCGCGGCCTTTCTGATCATCGAGAACGCGCGCAACTCGTCTTTGGGCACGCCTCTGCCGTCGAGGATGAGCATCCCCAGATCGAAAATGCCTTTGTGGCAGCCCTGATCCGCGGATTGGGAATAAAGGTGAGCGGCGGTGGCCAGATCTTCCTCCACGCCGTCTCCGTCCTCATACATGTTCCCCAGGATGTCCTGGGCCATTGCATGACCTTCCATGGCGGCCATACCGAGGAGGCTGCGGGCCTTTTCGAGGTCGGCAGGGGATTCCGCTTCGGAATACAGCCTGTATCCTTCCGCGAACAGCTCTTCGGAGCTCAAATCCCGCGCCCCATGATGAAATCGTCCATGAAGAAACCCTCGCCTATGTCGGTCTTCGATTCGGAGATCTTTTTCAAGCCCATGCTCTCGTAGAACGCGATGGCCTTTGAATTGTTTTTGTTGACCGTGAGGTGCATGCGATCCGCCCCGGCCGCTTTCCCGGCTTCGAAAGCCATCTGAAGGAGAGCCTTTCCGATCCCTTCCTTTCTGTGCTGGGCCATGACATAGATCTTCGATACGAACAGATCGTTTCCGTCCAGTCTGTACCCTACATATCCGACGTCATTCCCGTCGGTGCGGGCGATGTCGTAGGCGTATCCTTTAGACAGCTGCTCCGCGATCGCCTCCGCGGACTGGAATCTGGTCAGCATATAATTTATCTGGCTCTCGGGGACGATGTTCCGGTATGCCTCGTGCCATATGGCCTGCGCCATGCGCTCTATCGATTCCAGGTCTTCTGCGGCAGAAGCCACGCGCACCGGCGCCTTGTCTCTGATGGAATACGCATATCCAAGCAGACCGCATTCGAAATTGACGCCGAATCTCACGTCCGTGCGGGCGGAATAAGTGCGGATGATGCTTCCTACGGTGAGATCGATGGCGATGGAGACGGAATCTCCGAGCGGAACCCCGGCTTCCATCGCCCCCACAAGAGCGGAGCCGAAGATATCGCCCGTCCCATGGTAATAGCCGGGCACTTCGTCCCTCATGTAGCTTCCTGTCTCGCCGGTGCGGTAATCCTTCCATACAGCCCCCAATCTCCCGGGCTCGAAGCTTACCCCGGTTATGACGATGCGCGGGACACCGAGAACTTCCGCCCTATCGAATACGCTTTCGATGTATCCCTCGGAATACGGGCCTTCCTCATACTCGAAACCGAGCATGAACGCCAGTTCGGTCAGATTGGGCATTATCAGGTCCGCCTTTTCGCAGAGGCTCCTCATGCCGGCAGGAAAATCCGGGCCGAAAATCGCGTACATCTTCCCTTTGTCGGCCATCACCGGATCCACATAGACGGCGGGCCTCGGACCGGGGAGACTGTCTATAAGATTCTTTACGAGATCGATCTGCTCGAAAGATCCCAGGAATCCGGTGTAGACCGCATCCATCCTCAGATCCAGTGAATCCCAGTGGGCTCCGATCGGCTCGATGTCCTCGGTAAGATCCCTGAAAGTATATCCGGTGAAACCCCCGGTATGCGTGGACAGCACGGCGGTGGGGAGGACGGCGCATTCCTCTCCGGCGGCCGAAATGATCGGAAGAGCCACTGTGAGCGAGCATTTTCCGACGCATGATATGTCGTGGATCGCCAGGACCCTTTTCTGCTTCATGCGCCTCCATCATTGATGTATCATTATAAAAATGACGGTTTATCGTGAAACATAAAGCCCAACATATATACGGGCTTCGCAGTTGCATGATGCATGCCAGAGGTGCCTGAAGACTATCTCGACAAAGCTCTTTCAGAATACAACGAAAAAGTCAACGCTCTGGAATCCGGAGGAGACTCTGAGGAGCTTCTGGAAGCCTACGTCAACCGGGGGTGCATCCTCGGCATGATGGAGCATTACACGTCGGCATTGGACGATCTCGAGACGGCATCGGATATCGAATCCCGCATCGGCTCGGATGACGGCACATTTGTGAAGATGAAGACCGAGCTGGGCAGGCTCTGCAGCCATTTCGGGATAGATCCTCAGGATCATTATGCCGATGCTGCCGCACGCCTGGAATGGATAGGCCCGTCATCCAGACATTTCGATGCCAAAGGGGTGGTCACCATGTGCCTCGATTCCGCAGAAATACTTCTGGAATTCAGCCATACGACGGACAGCATCCCTTTCCTGAAAAAGGCCATGGACATGACATACGGCAAGATGGACCCGTGGATGAGAAACCGCAGGATGGAGACGCTAAATATGGTAGGCGAAACATATGACGACGCAGGCGATGCCGAGCTTGCCGAGAAGTACTACGGGGAAGCGGCAGAAATCGGCATGGACCTCATGAAGACCGGGAGATTGGAGGACGTAGAGCTCCTGGCCGCCACATACATGTCCAAAGCCGAATGCGATCTGGATATGGGGATGATGGATCGTTTCGTGGAGGATTCTGACAAAGCCATCCTCATCATCGAAAAGATGCATGAGAACGGCATCCTGAACGATATGAGCGAAGCTTCCGATATATGCCACAACGTTGCCGCCGAATTCATTAAGCTCGGAAAAGTCGGCGAAGCGGAGAAATATCTCATGAAAGCGGTGAAGCTGACCCTGAAAGGCGCCCAAGAATACATGGACAGGAATGTCAGCGACCGCGAAGACGGGCAGAACGGCCCCTCCCTCGATTTTTGAATGGTAGACTATAGTACTAGAATAATGAGTACGAGTGACACTATAGTCTGATTTTCCACAATAGACCTGCAGGCGCCGCATTCGCCGATTTCCGTCTCGAAGAAACCTGACGAAAGATTATAATCGTCAAGCCGATTGAGCTGCATGCAGGGCCTTTTCTGTAAAAGATGCAAAAGCCTATTGCCCCCCGGAAGCGGGAAATGCCGCTCCTGCGGCGCTCCGGTGGATTCGACATCGGTATCCAGCCAAAGCTGCCTATTCGATGCGATGGGCGAGGCCGGGCCCTCTGCTCCGCCGAAAACCACTGAGGTCGAAGGCGCGCCGTACATGCCTTACGAGCCCCGCGGATGCCAGATGGCGATCATAGAGGACATCCGCAACGCGCTGAACGGCGGCCGCCATATAGTGATGGAATCGGGGACAGGAACTGGAAAGACTATAGTGTCATTGGCGGCATCCCTGGAACATGCCAAGGAACGCGGCAAAAAGATAGTCTATCTCACCAGAACCATATCCCAGAGCGATCAGGTGATGAGGGAGCTGAGATCCATAGGGACTATAAGGCAGGTCTCGGGCATCGCAGTCACAGGTAGGAATAAGTCATGCCCCCTATACCGCGGCTCTCCGGGCTTCGAATCTCTCTCGCCGAACGTCTTATCGATGATGTGCGACGAAAGGAAACAGAAAAGCACCAGAGGCCAGGCCGGAGGATGCAGATATTTCGACAGAGTCAAAACAGAGCTTCCAGCCATTGAGGAATATTGCAAAAAGGAGTTCCCCACCTCGGAGGCGCTGGACAGATACTGCGAAAAGCTGGGGGCCTGCCCATACGAAGCCAAGAAGGCGCTGATGCGCAAGATGGACGTGATCGCCGTCCCTTACGTCCATATCCTTTCCAAGGACATCAGGGTGAATCTTCTCGCCAATCTCAATACCGCGGGGGATGCTACCGGAGTAGTCCTGATCATAGATGAGGCCCACAACTTCATCGATTCTGCCCGCGGCGAGGAAAGCTTCGAAATCAATTCCAGGCTGATCGATTCGGCCATAGACGAATGCAATTCCATGAAGAACGCAGACGTGGCTCCCGGAATCAAGATGGCCGATTTTATCGGGTATTTCAAGAACAGCGTAAGAGCAGTTGCCAACGAAAAGATAGGTCTGGGCCAGAGGGAATACGTCTTCGACGGGGACTTCATAGAGGAAAGGATGATGGCCAAATTCGGGATGGGACGCGGCGATTTCATCACGGCCCTGGACATCATAGCCGAAATCGGAGAGGAAAGGAGCCAATATCTCATGGAGAAAGGTGAGGCCAGGCTGTCGGAATTGGAGACACTGGGCCATGCGCTACAGAACTGGTGCTCCGCATCTTCCAGAAGATTCGTAAGATCGCTTAAGATCGATCAGGACGGCGAATATCTTAGCGCTGCCTGCATTGATCCCGTGGAGATTTCGGTGTTCCTCAGAAGCGTCCCCGGATCCGTCCATATGTCGGGCACGCTGCAGCCGCTGAACCAATACGCGAGGGTCCTGGGTCTCCCCGAGACCACCAGGTGCCGCACATATCCGTCGCCTTTCCCGCCTGAAAACAGGAAAGTGATCTACGTCGGCGACGTGACCACCCGGCAGGCGGACATGAAAGCCGACCCGGGAATGCAGAACCGCATCGAGAGATACATCGTCAATCTGTGCGAATCCGTGGACAAGAATACCCTTGTTTTCTTCACTTCATACAACAACATGAGGATGATGCGCCATTATATCGAGATCCACCTCAGCAAAGACATGTACTGGGAGGAGGCCAGGAACCTCAGGAAGACGATGGATGCCCTCTCCCAATTCCGCGCCGGAAGGAACGGCGTTTTCTTCTCGGTCATGGGAGGGTCTGTCGCCGAAGGCATCGATTTCCCCGGGGACGAGCTTTGCTTCGCCGTTATAGTCGGCATCCCCTTCCCGCCTCCGTCGCCGGAGATGCAGGCGATGTCGGCGATGTACGACGAAAGATACGGCGCAGGCAAAGGTTGGCTTTACTGCAGCGAGGTCCCGGCCATGAGAAAGATGAAGCAGGCGATAGGCCGCCTGATAAGGACCGAGACCGACAGGGGTATGGCGGTCATCCTCGACAGCCGCACGTCCCGCTACGCCAAGCAGCTGGACGCATCGTTGTCAGAGGATCCGGCAGGGGATTCGGCGAAGTTCTTCATCCGCCGGTGAACGTGGCCGCCAGAGTTATCAGGAAGGCTACCGCGGCTATCAGCGTCCCGGATTTCCATCCTTTGACGCCTATGTATTTGCCGAAGTGCCATCCGACCACGAACATCATCGCGGACGATATGGCGGATGCGACAAACATGGCGTCGTAGAGGTCGTCTATCAGCAGGAGCGGCAGGACAGCCGGCACCAGAGGGGTCACCGTGGCGATGAAGCAATAGACGGCGCTGGTAAACATGCGTCTCCTGTCTTTGCGCATGACCTCGCTGCTTTCAAGCGGGGAGGACGCGACTTCCATGCATATCCTGCGCCTTGAATTCTCTTCTATCAGATCCAGAGGGCTGCAGTCGAAATCACCGTCGATCATCTCCGCTTTCTCAGCCGCCGATACGTCGGATCTGAGATCCTTGAGCATCCGCTTCTGATCGAAGGTATCTACCAAATAGAACAGTATGCAGTCTATGGCGCCCCACGTGAAATCCATCCCTATCATCAGGACCACCAGATCCGTGGCGTCCGTTATCTGAATCAGGCCGAATCTGGCAGCCGATATGAAAAGCATCGCCATGATGTATCCGTACAGCATCTCCTGGAGCGCGAGCCCGGGGCCGGTACGGTTGGCGATGTTGCTGAATATCCCGATCACAGATGGAAGACTGCGCCGCAACTATATTTCGGGAACGGTCCGCTGGAAAGAAACTTATATGGATTGGGCATAAACAGAGCTGCTGCGGAGGTAGCCCAGCTGGCCCACGGCGCCGGTCTTGAAAACCGGTGGAGAATTCCTCGGGAGTTCGAATCTCCCTCTCCGCGCTTTTTGTCGACTGCCATCCTGCCGTCCCTTCCAACAGTAATAAATAGTGTGCCGTGCTAACACGTATCACGGTAATTCAGATGTTCGGAAAGAAGATAAGAATCGAGAGGATAATCGACAGGAACAGCGGAAATGCGGTGGTAGTGCCCCTTGATCACGGGATCAGCATCGGCCCCGTCCCCGGAATCATCGATCTCAGGAAGACCGTGAACGATGTGGCCGAGGGCGGAGCGACAGCGGTTCTCATGCACAAGGGAATGGTCCCGCAGGGGCACAGGACATCTGGGAACGATGTCGGGCTCATCCTCCATCTTTCGGCTTCCACCGATATAGGCGTCAACTCAAACAGCAAAGTCCTGGTGGCCACCGTGGAGGACGGCCTGAAACTCGGGGCAGACGCCGTTTCCATCCATGTCAACGTCGGAGCGGAGACCGAGCCCCAGATGCTGGAGGATTTCGGCAGGGTGTCCAGCGAATGCATGGAGTGGGGAATGCCGCTTGTGGCTATGGTATACCCCCGCGGGCCTTCGATCCCCAATTCCTACGATCCCAAGGCGATAGCCCATTCGGTCAGGGTCGCAGCCGAGCTTGGAGCGGACGTCATCAAATGCAGCTACACGGGAGACATCGATTCGTTCTCCAGGGTGGTCGAAGGCTCCATGGTGCCCGTCCTCATCGCCGGAGGGCCCAAGATGGATTCGGACCTGGACATACTCAACATGGTCCACGATTCTCTGGAAGCCGGCGGCCACGGGGTGTCCATAGGGAGGAACGTATTCCAGCACAGGAACGTCAGAGGCATGATGTCCGCGATCTCGGACATAGTCCTCCATGGGGCGACCGTGAAAGAGGCTGCCGAGAATCTCAGATGATCAGGAAGGGATCGTCAGCGGCCGCGGATCAGATCCCCGAATTCCGCGGGGACCATCTCAGGGATGTCGCCGAAAAAAGCGACTTTCCCTCCGCATACCGCGACGCATCCCTTGACACCGTCTATCGAGCCGATTTTTTCGGCTGCGGACGACAGGCCCCCTTCGTCCGGACCTCTCACCGAATTCCCGAGGGCGGTGGCGCAGCAGTCTGCGAGCGCCACGTCGTCAGAGAAGACGGTGCAGAGATCGCTGGATCCCAGGGACACAGACGGGCCTATCCTCGCGGATGAGGAGCAAATCCCTGTGATGCGGTCGGATCCCACCAGAAAAGCGATGTCCCTGAGGACGCTGTCCTCGGCGTATATGCCGATGGGAATCTCTCTGCCGGGGGAATACAGGGCGATATCGCCTCCGTTCTCTACTATCGCTTCCCCGGCCCCGGATTCCACCATCTTTCCGGCGGCATATTCGGCAATCGCGCCCGCCACCCCGGCCATCGGACCGACGCCCGCGGCCGAAGAAGCCCGGCACATCCTGCGTATCAGCTCCGGATCCTTCCCGGATTCCAGATAGGGCTCGTATGTGATGCCGAAGAACGGGTCGCCGCGTATTTTGTCCTCGACGATGGCCCGCGCTTCCATTGCAGCCCTCTCCCCGATGCGGATCGATTCCCCGTCGGAGACCAGAGTCAGTATGGTCTCCCCGCACCGGAATTCTGCCCTCATAAGTTCAGTCTCAGCGCCTTCACTGGGCAGCCGGTGACGCAGGACCCGCATGCGATGCAGGTGTCGATGTCCAGATGGACTTCCCATGTCTTCTCGTCGAAGGTGAACGATTTCGTCGGGCAGAGGGACAGGCAGGCCCCGCAGCTGAAGCATCTGGCCTTGTCGC
The DNA here is from genome assembly GCA_016281925.1 of Methanomassiliicoccaceae archaeon. Lineage (GTDB taxonomy): Archaea > Thermoplasmatota > Thermoplasmata > Methanomassiliicoccales > Methanomethylophilaceae > Methanoprimaticola. The sequence continues at coordinate 23,404 of JAEEJP010000095.1, read as the reverse complement.
GCAGGATATGCCTTTCCAGGCTGCTCACCGTGAATCCCTTCGATCTGAGCCCTTCCGCGGCCTCATCTATCTTGGACTGGTCGCCTTCGAGGGTGAGTATCATTATCCCGCTGCTGTCGTCCTTGATCTCCGCCTTCAGGACGTTGGGTTTGAGGCCGTATTCCGTCGACAGTATGTATGTGACGGATTCCTGGACGTTCATCTCGTCGAACTCAATCTTGATCTTGGTTCCCATCCGCCTCACTCCTTCGCCACAAGATGTTTCAGCCTGCCTTCCCTGGGAAGCGGGGCCGACGGTCTGGCGAGGGTGAATTCGCCCTTCTCGATCCAGTCCTTGAGCTCCTCGGCTACTTTCTTGGCTCCGGCATAGGATGACATGGAAGACGTCCTGATCGATCTGCCTTCATATTCCACTTTCCCGGACCTCAGCTGGGCATAGCTGTATCTGGCCATGGGCTTGCGCCCCGACGGGAGGCTGTAGTCCAGCATATCCGAGAATATCTCTTCGTCAGAGATCGCGGCGCGCCTCATGACATCTGCGTCGAGGACCGGCAGGGGTATGCCCACCCCCAAGGCGATCGACGTTCCGTATCCGCTTATGTCCAGGCCGCGGACATAGCTGGAATCCATGCCTTTCATGTCGCCGATCAGCGCCAGCGTGCGGGAACCTCCGACGGGGACCCCGTTCACCTCCTCGTTGGCGGTGTTGAACTGCGTGCCCTGCCAGGCTACATAGCCTTCCCCTCCGGCCAGGAAGATCTTCGTCCCTATGCCTGTGACGTCGCAGTGGGGATCGTTGAGCAGCGGCGACAGCTGTCCGGCGGAGCTGTAAGTGATGTTCCTCATCCTGGGCAGAAGCTTGCCCATGTAGGTGTAAATGGTCCTGGATGACGTGTTGGTGGCGATGCCGTAGTTCTGGTACGAGTTGCGGGGGTTGTACAGATACGCTTCGTTGATGTCGTCCAGCGAGATGTCGGCTTCGATGCTCTTCCTAACATAGCAGTCGGTTCCAGGGCCCCATGCGCGGAGATGGACCCTCTTGCCGGCGATGAGGTCCTCGATGACATGGCCTCCTCCGTACCCTCCCGCAGGATCCTCGGTCATCTGGGCGGCGCCGATGTATGTGTCCACGGCGGCCAGCCCCCCGTATGCGGGAACGCCGTTCAGAAGGATGTTGGTCATCCTGATCGGCGGCGTGGCGTGCCCGAAATTGAGGAACGCCCCCGAAGAGCACATGGCACCGAATGTCCCGGTAGTGATGACATCTACTTCCTCGGAGGCCTTTTCCGCGCCCTTCTCCCTGACCAGATCTATTACTTCCTCGGCGGTGCATACCACCGCTTTTTTGGCTTTGATCTTATCGTTGATCTCCTCGTACGTCTTTGACACTGGTTAACGCCCCCGCCGACGGCGATGAATGTGCATATGGTATGAGGGGAAGCATTTAATCCCTTTCCATGGGCCCTCGGACACGGTTAAATAAGCGCCGGCGATAGCGCACGCGGGCGGCGACGGATGATGATCGACCGAGGCTGACTGATGATGAGCCCTATGAGTTCTGACGGCCGCCCTCGCTCCACGGAATAATCGGACATTCCGAGGTAGAGGATGAGATCGGACAGCTTCATGCCCTCCTCCCAGCGCATGATGTAGTTGCCCTCGGCCGAGACGTCTATCTTCGGCATCCTGCGGTACAGAATCGCGTGGCGGCCTTTGAACTCGTGGTCGGTGGGTATCGTGAACACCCTCCAGGGATCCCCGCGGATGCCTTTCAGCCTGAATGCGTATATCGGGACCAGATGGGAGCTCTCGCAGTCCGAGAGCATCCTGTCTGCCTGCTCGGACAGCCTCTGGCTTCTGCTGAAATGGAGCGTGGAATCCGCCGAGCTCTTGACCTCGATGGGAAATGAGAAATCCCATCTGAGCGCAACCAGATCCACTCCCAGAGAGCCTGCGGCCCTGATGACGAGGAAAGGCTCGGAGCGCATGAGCATATAGCCGGCTTTCTCCATGGCGCTGCACGTTTTGACGGTCTTCGAGATAGCCTTCTCATCGCCTATCAGAAGCGATTTCAGCTCTCTTTCATAGACATCACCGGGCGCGGCCATCACATCGAGTGAAGATGACCAACTATATAACTGAAGAAGAGGGGGTGCCCGAAAGTGTTTGGAGAGGGCCGGAGCCCTCCGTCTCAGGGGGAAAGCCTGCTGGGATCCCTTGGGAACAGGATGGCCTCCCTGATGTTGGGCAGGTCCAGCATCTTCACCAGCAGCCTCTCGATGCCGATTCCCCATCCTCCGTGGGGAGGCATGCCGTACCTGAATGCGTCGAGATAGAACGAGAAATCCTCGGGATTGAGGCCTTTCTTCTCCATCCTGGCGACCAGCCTGTCGTATCTGTGCTCCCTCTGGCCGCCCGAAGATATCTCCTGGCCGCGGTAGTCCAGATCGAACGAGAACGAATACGGGGTGCCGTCCTTCTCCATTATGTAGAACGGCTTGGCTTCCTCCGGATACTCGGCGATGAAATACAGGTCTATTCCTTTGGCCGCCATGGCGTCCCCGACGATCTTCTCCCCTTCGGTTCCGAGGTCGTCGCCGTCTTTCAGGCCGAGGCCGCCTTCGTTGGCTATCTTCAGGCATTCGGAATATGTGAGGACCGGGTACGGGCGGGCCGGGACGGAGATGTCCTTGCCGATGGCCTCCAGCTGTTTCCTGCCCCTCTCTTTGAGGCCGGTCAGCACGTAATCGATAATCTCCTCGATCATGGCCATGACCTCCTCCTCGTTCTCTATCCAGGACATCTCCCCGTCGAACGAGATGAATTCGGTGACATGGCGGTTGGTGTTCGAGCGCTCGGCGCGGAACGCAGGGGCGATCTCGAATATGCGGTCGAGGCCGGTGCTCATGAGGATCTGCTTGTATAGCTGCGGGGACTGCGCCAGATAAGCGGGCCTGTCGAAATACTGGACCTGGAACAGCTCCGCACCGCCTTCGGCTCCGGCCGCCGAGATTTTGGGCGTGTAGACCTGGACGAACCCGTTCTTCCTGACGGCTTCCTCTATCAGGCCGACCATCATGGACTTGAGCTCGAAAATAGCCCTTATCTCGGGCTTCCTGAGGTCCATGAACCTGTTGTTCAGACGGGTGTCCATCTCGACGTTGACTTTGTCTATGACTCCCATCGGGAGCGGGACGCCTGCTTCGCTGTAGACCTCGGCCGAGGTCGGGATGATCTCCAGGCCCAGAGAAGTCTGATTGCTGGCTTTGACGTCCCCGGTGATGGAAACTGCCGTCTCTCTGGGAAGCTTGGTGAGAAGCCCGAAGAGGTCCGGATCGACCTTCTTCTTGGGCATGGTGATCTGTATGGTCCCGTGCCTGTCGCGCAGGGTCAGAAATGAGATCCCGCCCATGTTCCTGATGTCCTGCACCCATCCGCGGACGGTCGCGACCCCGTCCTCCACGGAAATGCTGCCGGAATCTTTTATGGCTGCCATAATTTGGAGCGAATGGGGACGCTGTATTTTACGGTTGAGACGAATCGCGGGCCCGTCCGCGGCATGGGCAGACGCGTTATGCTATGCCTGTATACAGCGGACTGTTCAGGATCGCTTCTTTCCTTGGTTCTTGACGGCATCGATCTTCGAGCGCAGGGCTTCCTGATCTCCGAGATATCTTTTGTCCAGGATCCTCATGTCCTCCGACAGCTCATAGACCAAGGGCACACCCGTGGGGATGTTGACGCCTACGATCTCTTCCGGAGACAGCCCTTCGAGCGTCATCACCAGCGCCCTCAGAGAGTTCCCGTGGGCCGCTATGAGCGCCCTTTCCCCCGCCAGCATGCGGGGCTTTATCTCGCTCTCGAAATAGGGCTTGACGCGCCTTACAGTGATCTCCAGGCTTTCCGTGAGCGGAACCTCCGACCTGTCCACATTTCTGTATTGGTCCTGGTTCGCCGCATTTCTCTCGTCGTGCTCTTCGAGGGCGGGCGGGCATACGTCATAGGACCGCCTCCAGACCCTGACCTGCTCCTCGCCGTATTTCTGGGCGGTCTCGGATTTGTTCAGGCCCTGGAGCGCTCCGTAATGGCGCTCGTTAAGCTTCCATGTCTTGATAACCGGGAGCCACTCCCTGTCCATGGATTCGAGAGCCAGATTCAGCGTGTGTATCGCGCGCTTGAGGTATGAAGTGTAGCAGACATCGAAATCCAGCCCCGCCTCCTTCATCAGCATCCCTGCGGCCTTGGCTTCCTCGCGGCCCTGATCGGACAGATCCACGTCGGTCCATCCGGTGAACAGATTGAGCCTGTTCCATTCGCTCTGCCCGTGGCGCAGAAGCACCAATTTCATCGATTCCTGGGGCTGCCTCATTGTTTCCTCACATCCATATCAGCATTACGGATAAATTGCCATCGGAAAGATCAGGCCAGACGGTACGGGATTTCCCTCCCTTCCGCCATCGCTTCCATGCTCAGGAAACTGTTGCGGACCATGTCGGAAATCGCCCTGTCGTAGTAGAAGGCCATGTGGTGCGTGACCAGGACGTTGGGAAAGGAGCGGAGCTCATCCATGAGATGCCCTCCCATATCCATGCCCCGGCAGTCGTTGTAATAATAGCCGAATTCGTCTTCGATGACGTCCAATGCCGCACCCGCGAGACGCCCGGATCTGAGCGCCGATATCATGGCCCTGGAATCCACCAGCGGCCCTCTGGCTGCGTTCACCAGGAATGCGCCGTCCTTCATCTTCGAGAACTCTTCCGCGCCGATTATGTGGTGGGTTTCGCTGTTGTGCTCCAGATGCAGCGAAATGATGTCGCTTCCGGCCAGAAGCTCGTCCATCCCGACGCGGACGGCCAATCTGTCTGCCTCCGGGGAAGGGCTGCGGTTCCAGTATGTCAGCCTGCATCCGAAGCCGGAGAGATCGCGGAGGACCGCCTTCCCGGCCGCCCCGGCGCCGATGATCCCCACAGTCATGTCCCTGAGCTGCTTCCCCATGAGGCCTTCCAGCCTGAAATCGTTCTCGGAGTTCTTCGCCTGGATCATCTTAAGATTCCTGATCGCCGCCAGGATCATCATCACAGTATATTCCGCGACCCCGTCTATGCTGTATGTGATGTGCGATACGGCCATCCCGATGGCTTTCGCATGCTCCAGATCTATGTGGTTGTACCCTATCGTGCGGGTGCATACCATCTTCACCCCCATCTCCGAGAATCTGTCCAGGATCTCCGCGGTGATCGGAGTGGTGAGGACCGAGACGAAATCGCTGCCTGCGGCCAGACAGCAGTTAGAAGGGCCGGGAGGCTCCTCGGTGAATCCCAGGTCGAAACCGAATTCTCCGGCATATCTCTCGAAATACTCCTGCTCATCGAATCTGCGGCAACTGTAGACGAAGACTTTCATCCTCTCACTCTGACAGGGTGAATGCTCCGCCCTTTTTGAAACAGCGCCTCAGGAACGCTCCGGGTTCTGCCTGCCTCTGAGCATGGATGCGGCCGCGCCGGCCAGACACATCGCGGTGCATATGGCGAAGGTGATCTTCATCACGTCCATGAAATCCCCGTATGTCTCCGGCACTATGTTGTCCGCGGACCCCATTATCACGGAGATCAGGGTCATGGCTATGCCCATGCTGATCATCATCCCGGTCTGTCTCATGACCGATACCATGGCTGATGCTTCCCCGGTTTCCTCCGGCGGGACCGACGACATGATCGAAGCTGTGTTGGGAGCAGAGAACATAGCGAATCCGAACCCTATCAGCACCATCATGGCTATTATGCACCACGCGGGCGTGTCGACATCATAAAACATTATGGAAGCCACCCCCGCGGCGATCAGGAGCATCCCTGCCGTGGGAAGTATGCGCTTGTCCTCCATGAGATCTGATTTCCTGCCGAAATACGAGGACAGCAGAGCCTGGACTGCGGGCTGGACCAGCATCATGGTCCCGGCTTCGGTAGCGCTGAGCCCCTGGACGCTCTGGAGATACAGCGCCATGAAGAACGATATGGAATACGAGGACGCATAATTGAGGAATGCCGCGGCGCAAGACCCCGAGAACATGCGGTTCCTGAACAGCCCGACCTCGAGTATGCGCCTGTCGGATCTCATCTGCGTGCGCACGAATGCCGCGCCGAGGGCGAGACCCGAGAGAAGCATGGCGGCCGCCCACATCTCGGGAAGATTGATCACCCCGCCCATAGCCAGCAGGATCGATATCCCATACAGTACGGAGCCCCCTATGCTCAGGCTCTCGCCGCTGTCGGGAGCTATCTCATGCCTGAACGACAGCATCAAAGCTATCGCGACGGCTGCGAATGGGAGGATCACATAGAACAGGGCGCGCCATCCGAGGGCATCGTTGAGCATGCCGCCGATGAACGGGCCGAGAGCCAGGCCGAGATAGACGCATGTCGTGTTGACGCCCAGCGCCCAGCCTCTTCTGCTGCGGTCGAAGACGTCGGCGATCATCGAGACGCTGGTGCATGAAAGCGCGGCGGCGCCTGCGCCTATGACTGCCCTGCAGGCGACGACCATCCAGAAATCCGTGCTGAACGGGGCGGCCAGGCAGGCTGCGGCCACTATGACAACCCCTGAAAGGAACATCTTCCGCTTCCCGATTATGTCGCCCAGCTTCGCGAACGGCACCATGAATATAACGGAAGAGAGCAGGAATGCGGTGTTGACGTATCCCAGCGCGTGGGACCCCACATCGAACTCCTCTCCCAGGGCTTCAAGGGAAAGGTTCATCATCGTGCTGAGAAGCGGCGTTATGAATGCAGCCGCGCAGCATGCGACCATGAGGCGCCTGCTCTCTGAATCTGTGAATCCGTCCACTGCGCGACTATATTGCCGACGTATTTACCGCTTATGCAGCATTCGCCACAATTAAAACCGTGCACGTGCATCCATGGTCCGCTATCATGTCAGCCGAAGCTGAAATCAAAAGGAAACTCGGATTGGTGCAGGTATACACCGGAAACGGCAAAGGCAAGACCACCGCATGCCTCGGGCTCGCTTTCAGGGCTGCCGGCAGAGGTCTGAACGTCGTCATGCTGCAGTTCCTAAAGCCAGCCAAAGGATACGGGGAACACATGGCTGCCGAGATGATCCCTAATTTCGAGATCGTCCCGATGGGCGCCGACCACATGGCCGGGAAGGAGATCACCCGCGAGGAAGACATCGAGCTGACCAGAAAAGGCCTGGCCAAAGCCGAAGAGGCCCTCACTTCGGGGAAATACGACCTTGTGATACTGGATGAGATCAACAATTCGATGAAATTCGGCCTCGTCAGCCCGCAAGATGTCATCGCCATGCTGGAAAGACGCGCCCCCAACACCGAAGTCGTCCTCAGCGGCAGGGGAGTTCCCCAGGAGATCATCGATTACGCCGACCTCGTGACGGAAATGAAGCTGGTGAAGCATCCGTTCGACAGAGGGATCGGCGCCAGAAAAGGGATAGAGTATTGATACCATGGAAAAAATCAGCACAGACAAAGCGCCGGCCGCGGCGGGGCCTTATTCCCAGGCGGTGGCAAGCGGAGAGCTCGTATTCGTTTCGGGACAGATACCTGTCGATCCGGCCACTGGGAAGATGCCGGAATCGATGGCGGACCAGGCAAAGCAGGCTCTGGAGAATCTGAAGAGCGTAGTAGAAGCATCGGGATCGTCGATGAACAGGGTCCTGAGGACAACCATTTATCTGACTGACATGGACGCTTTCCCGGAGGTCAACGCCGTTTATGCGGAGTTCTTCCGGAAGCCGTACCCGTCCAGATCCTGCGTCGGATGCGCATCCCTTCCTAAAGGTTCCAAAATCGAGATCGATGCGGTCGCCCTCCGCTGATCCCTATGCCGCCCGTCCCGGTTCGTTCGGGCGGCCTTCTCATTGTATGACGGTTTTAGGATTAACAAGCTTGCCGATAACCGCGTCCCTTATGAAACGGTTGTAGCGGCCCATATCCGGCTTTTCATCCAGTATCTTCTGGATTTCTGCGGCCACATGCGCGAATATCTCCCTGTATATCCTGCATGAATCCCCGGTATTGTTCTCGATGCCGCATTCGTGATAGAAATCCATGCTGCATCCTCCGCCGCAATAGCGGTAAATCTCGCAGCCCCTGCATTTCTCGCGCCTCTCCACGGACCCGCGGAGGATGTTCCCGAATCCTTCGGATCTGAACAGCTCTGCGATGGAAGCCGCATCATTGATGTTACCCATCCTGAATTCCGGGGGGCAGGCTTTGGCGCAGGGGTATACCGTACCGTCCGGGTTCACGCATATCCATTTCGTGAGGCAGGAGGTATGGGCGCAATCGGACGGGACGGGCTCGCCAAGATAATTGAGCACATACAGATAATGGGGGATTAGCGGTATCTCTGAGCCGGAATCCAGAAGCCAGTCGTCGAATGCCTCGATGCTTCCTCTTATGTAATCGTCGGGATCCGGCACCAGGCCGCCGCATCTGGCGCATCCGGCCGGGATGACCGGCGACAGAGACACGTCGGTATTCCTGCCGCGGAAATAGCGGTATATCTCTTTCTGACGGAGCGCGGTCTCCGCCGAGATGGTCGCGCTGGCCGAGTATTTGTTGTCCTTGTCCGACAGGGATGCTATCGCTTTGGAGGCGTCGCCTTCCCTCAGCACGCCGTTGAACGGCCCCTCATACGATACGCCGATGTTGATCTGCTTCTGCCTGCAATAGGCCATCAGCCTCCTGTTCAGGCCGAGGCCGTTCGTCTGTATCGTATTTCCGTAGCGGAAAGACCCTTTGCCGAAGTATTTCTCCTCGAGGGCTATCGCTTCCTTATAGAAAGACAGGGGAAGCGTGAGAGGCTCACCGCCGTGCCATATGAACCAGGCCGCCTCATACTCCTCCGAGACAAGCCTCATTATGTTCTCTACCGTGGCCAGGGACATGCTGCCTTTCACCCTCTCTTCGGGGGTGTGGTAGCAGTGCCTGCAATCGGTATCGCAGTATAAGGTCGGCTTTATGACCACTGAAAGATAGTCTTTCATGTAGAGGCCCTTATCGTCTGCGATGGGGCGAAAGAATCGCCGATCAGAAAGGCCAGTAGGTCCAGACGCCGTTGAATCCGTGCGTTATGTAGCAGCAGCAGGCGCAGCAGCATATTATGCCGCCGGCGAGGCAGGCATACCATCCGCCCGAATTGCAGCAGCCCTTGTCGTCGCAGCAGCAATAGTCACATTTGGAAAGCCCCTCATGGTCTCCTTTGTCGAAACGCTCGGCATGGTCGCTCTCGGGAAGGCCCTCCATGGCCAGCGCAGTGAACGCCACGGGTGATTGGCTCTCATAAAGTGCTGCAAGTTTGTCTACGGAAGCGGAATCGCTAGACATTTCATTCACCAGTCCGAATCTTATATTCGGTTAATGCACGCAGTACTGTTTCCCGATATTTAATGATTGGCGAATCCAGAATTTATTTTGCGTGTCGTTGTCGTAAAGCCAGATGCTTCCGGGGAGAGGGCTGCCGGAGGGCCCTCCGCCTCTGCCGGCGAGGCATCGGCAAGCATTATAACGTCGCCTGCGATGGGCCTCCGATGTTCGGATACACGGTCCCTTCGTATCAAAGGCTCCAGCCCACGGACCTCAAAAGATACAGGAAGTATTACTGCGAAGGGTGCCACCATCTCAGAGCGGGATTCGGGCTGAGAAGCACCGCAACCGTGAATTTCGATATGACGTTCAACACGATACTTCTCTCCGGCGTGATGGGCGAAGCCCTGGAATTCGGGCCCACCGAGAAGACCATATGCGTGCTCGACAGGCCGAAGGCCGATTCGGATCTCATGAGGAAGATGGCAGCATATACCGTGATCCTTACGAAATGGGAGCTTTACGACGACGAAACCGACAAACCGTCCATGAAGACCAAAGCCATCTCCGCCGCTCTCAGGAAGGCCATAGACAAAGCCGTGAGCCAATATCCGGAATACGACGGCATGGTGGGCGAAGGCTTCTCCGCCCTCCGCGATATGGAGCTGGCCGGATGCAAGGATGCCAGGAGAATGGGCCTTACCTTCGGCGAAGGGCTCTCCGGCGCTCTCAAAGACATCGCCGGGGATTGCTCCGGCGCAGATCTGGACAGGATATTCGAGGAGCTCACCGCCGCCGTCTATATTATGGATGCCATAGACGATCTGGACGACGACTACATGGACGGGACTTACAATCCTTTCCTTCCCGAGACCGGGTTCATAAACTCGGAATCGTTCATAAATTCCAACCTGTACCGGCTGACTTCCGTCGTCGGAGAGACCGTGGGAAGCCTTCAGGAGCACTATTCCAGGATCAGGCCTTCCCTCCGGGGAAACCAGACCCTATGCGACAACATCGTCTATTATGGGATACCGGAGTCTGCCAAAAAAGTGATAACAGGCGAGGCCAAAGCGAAAGCAAGCATCAAGAACGTGCTTTCCAACAGAAAAGAACGCACATCAGACAGGGCACGACGGATCGTAGAACTGGCATACGTCCAGATCATACACCTCATTGCCGGTGAGCGAGCATTTCCCGTCCGAATATGAAGCGCAAGCCTCGCAGCATCCGGGACGGTACCTTCCGCAGGATGACGCCGGTTCGGTGGCTCTGCCGTCCGGGACGCATTCCCATACGTCGCCGGAATGCCTGCATAGCCTGCACGTCATGCATTTGTGGTAGGTTTCGTCGGTCATCGCTGGCGGTTATGGCGGTTCCGTATTTACGCTTGAGGTACCGCCCCGGAGCGCACTGTTTATCTCATGGTCGGCCATACTCCGCGGGGTGATAGGTTGATATCGGACACAATCGAGGAGGACCTCCGCAGCCTTGAAGAGATGACCGCGGAGCTCAGCAAGAAGGCCAACAGACTCCGCGATTCCCGCGACAGATACCATCAGCAGGCCGCTGTGCTCGCCGAGAAACGCAACAGGCTCCAGCAAAAAGCCAGAGAGCTTTCTTCGGAGGCTCAGATATACCGCTCAAAGAGGGACGAATGCAACCTCGCCGCCAGGGAAGCAAAGCAGAAGCGCCAGGAATTCAACGATCTGGCCGCAGAAATCAAATCCCGCGGGGGAATGGGCGATGCCGGAGATGCCAGATCCAAGGCGCAGGAGCACCATCAGACCGTCGTGAAGATGTCCGCGGAAGGGCAGGCCAACCACGAGAAGATGTGCCAGCTCATGGACGAAGCCTCGAAACTCCGCGATGAGGCCCAGGTGTGCCACGAGCAATTCCTTGACTGCAAAGCGGCCGCCGATTCCGAGCACCAGAAATTCGTCGAGATTCTGAAGAGAATCGATGAGCTGAAGAATAACCTCCCCGACTGAGAGGCATAACCGCGGATATCGCGCGGGCTCCGCATAGCAACGCTGCCCTGTGCTATCCTGGGCCCGCATATCCAAATTGATTCCATGTTTCCGGATTGTATCCGCTTCGTCAAGTGGGGCTGCGATCCTTCAGCATGCTCATTATGGCGCTGCAGGAGACTCCGGTCTCCATGGCTATCTGAACGCAGGAAGCTCCTTTCCGATCCAGATCATATATCTTTTTTCTCGTGCTTCCGTCGATTTTCAGCGCCTGCTTCGCTGGCTGCCTGAGATCCTTGCTTTCGGAATCCCAGCTCCTGCTTCCGCACTCGGGGCATTTGCCCGGGCGGTTGGCGTTGAAAGACGTCCATTCAAATCCGCATTGCATGCATACATTCCTCTTTGGAGGAACGTTCCAGCATTTGGACCCGCAGAACGGGCAGCGCAGAGGGCTGCCTTTCTGGGAATTCCATCTGTGGCCGCAGCGAAGGCATTCTATGGGAAGACTCGGGCTGTTCCATTTGACCGAGCGACATTCTGGGCAGCGTTTCGGAAGTTCGTCCCCGCGGGGAAACCAATCGTAATTGCACCTGCAGCAGTGCATTGGGGTCCCATGTGCGCGTCCAGCCATCTATACCACCTCCTTTACTTTTCCTTCCTCTTCACATTAAATCGGTTCTCCTAGAAGAGGCTCCAGCCGCTTCTTATGTCCGGCATCCTGCGAGTTCCCAGACGGACGGTGTCACCGCATAGCGGCGCCGTCTTGACTCCGGCATGCACAGATGTATTACGCCAAGGTAGAATATATTATATACGTATGGATATCAATACTAATCGCCATCCGAAACGGAAACCCATCCAACATGCCATATACACACGCGCATACTTGGGATGGCGCAATATCGCTAAGAAACCTTTAAGAATAGTCGCATTTCCGTTCAATGGACGCATGGCATCCTGAATATCTCCATCCGTCCAACGGGAGAAGCTGCTGTGGGCATCCATGAAGCGTCTGTCGAACATCCTGTCATGGTCTATCCACGAATCGTAACCGCGCCAATCGCCCGAGACCGCCGCCTCTGCGGCTCTGCTCCCTGAGATCAGAGCCGCACCTATCCCCCCGTAGCAAAGGGGATTCGGAAGCCCCGCCGCATCTCCCGCCAGAATGCATCCTTCCTGGGCCGCATGAGGCAGGCGCCCTATGGGTATGCAGCGGGCGCCGTGATTGGAGTCTTCCGGGATTTCGCCGGAACCTTTTCTGAACCCCACGGATTTCCTTCCCGCGGACGAGGGGAAATCCCAGCTGTAGAAGCCGTCGTCGCCGGCTTTGACGCTGAATCTCAGCGTGCCGTCGGAATCGCCGGGCACGACGGCATTGATCACCGGCACCAATTGTTCGGGACGGGTGCCGAATATGCATTTCCTGACGGTCGAATGCGCTCCGTCGGCTCCGATGAGTATGTCGCAGACCACCGTCCCGGCGCTGGTCTCGGCTATGAATCCGCCTTCCGGGAGCCTGGATACCGAGCGCAGAGATGCCCGGATGCGCTTTGCGCCGGATCTTTCCAGAATCTCTTCCAGCATCTTAGGACGGTCTACAATCGAACCTCTGACGCTGATGCGCGTTTTCCCCAGGCTTCCGCATGATATCTCGATCGCTTCCACCCGGCGGACGGCATGGGATGTTTCTATGCCGGCACGTCTCAGGGATTTGTCACTGACAGCCTCCCCGCATATGGAATGGTATCTGCTGTGGGCCTTCTCCGAGAGCCTCTCGATGACAGCCACATCCTTCTCTCCGAGACGCGAAAGATGATAGGCCGCCGACGCGCCCGCAGGGCCAGACCCTACGATAAGAACTCTGCATCTTATCCCGTCCATGCTCACGCCTCTGCCAGCAAAACAAACCGAAAAATGGCGAACAGGAGGGGATTCGAACCCCCGGCCTGCAGCTTAGGAGGCTGCTGCCATATCCAGACTAGGCCACCTGTCCGCTGAAACACGTGAAGTTGCCGCTATTTATAAATTTTTCTCTGAGCCACAATTCTTGGCCGCCTCTCCGATTTCTCCGACATGGGCCTGGCATAGCGGTCCCGTTTCTTGTTTCCGGCAGAGATTACAGCAGTTTCATTATTAACGGATAGTATTAAATCGGAGCCGATTCTTGTTTCTCCGATGAGAACCGGACGCAAAAAAAGGATAATGGTCGCCTGCGTGACGTTCGAGACCGACAAAATAGTGTCCCCGGCGAGATTCTACGAAGCCAATAAGATACACCTGATCCATTATTCGAAGGATCCTCTCGACAAGGACAATATCTACAACATGTTTTATGACCGCGTCATCGAGCTCATCGGCGAGATTCCCCGCGACATCGAGATCGTGGAGCACAACGCTGTCGTCTACAACTTCGGCGAGATGCTGAAGACGGTGCTTAACATCCTCCAGACTGAGAATCGCGACGAGGAAGGGTGCGAAATCTACGTCAATGTCTCCGCCGGAACATCCGAGTACACCGCGGCATCGACGATCGCCTCCATGATGGTCAAGGGCACGGTCCCGTTCACGGTCAACAGCCAGGAATTCACGGTCAGCAATGAGATGATGAAAGAAGTGTACTTCTCCGGCGGGAAACCGGTTGGCATGACAAAAACCGCGGGAGAGCCCAGAACGCTCCCCAACTACAGCATCGATATGCCTGAAGAGCACCTTGTCCGCGGGCTCCGCATCATGGACAGGCTTATCAGCGAGAGGAAAACCGTGTCCGCGCCGGTGATGATCGAGGCGCTCAAAGAGGAGAAAGTCTGGTACAGGGACGTGAAACCCTCGGCGAACATGAAAACCACCAAGCGCCAGACAGAAGCTGTGTATTATCAGAGGGATTTCATATCGAAATGGCTGAAATACGGGTGGATAGAGAAGAACACGCTCAACGGGAAATACTCGCTCACCGAACGCGGGAAGACCGTGATAGACACGTTCTACACCATCGATGACAAACATAACTAAAATAACAAATATAACAAAATACAGTTATTATATCCAGCAGAGGATGTAATCCCTGCTCTCATGAGCAGGATGATTGGAATGGTGCAATATCAGACCGTACTCATGCCTCTGCCGAAGCAGCGCCTTTCGGACAAGGGATGGTACAGAGACTCTCGCAAGGGAAACGCGAACAACAACAGGCTCAACAGCGAGATAAATTCCATACTTGTGTTTTATAAGTGACACAGGCATTCGACATACCATGGGACAGCAGGCAGAAGCGTTCGTACTCACGGATGACCCCTCAGAACCGGAAGGACCCGCCGTCGCATCGATATCGGGGAGAAAACTGCGCAGATGCGTTGGCTGCGTCCGCTGTCTGACCGAGACGCCGGGGAAATGCGCTATAAAAGACGGTTTCCCCGAAATCTCGGAAAGAATGATGGAATTCGAAGTCCTTGAGATCCATTCGGCCGCGTATGAGAACGGATTCGCCCCCATGATGACAAAAGCCGTGGAGAGGCTCAGCAACGAGCTTCAGGCATTCACGGACATGGGCGGGGCAGTGCCTCTGAGCAAGGACAGCGTCAGAATCAGAAAAATCAGGGTGATTATGAGGGGAATACCGGAAAACAGAGAGGAATTCGAGCTCGAAACCCTCAAGAATCTCGGGATAGGCCCGATAGAAGAGGTATATTTCGAATATAGGTAAGAAAGCCGGAGGGAATCTGGTTCCCCCGGCTGTTATTGGCGGGCCGGAGGCTCACTCTTTCTTTTCTTCGGCAGCTTTCTTGGGGATGTCCCAGACCTGCAGGAACTCGATTCTGTCGATGCCGAAGACGGACCTCAGGTCGGCGACTACCTTATATTTGGCGATGGCCCAGTTGTTGTCGTATTTGCAGAGATCGGGCTCCTTGACGAGGACTTTGTCTTCCGCTACCTCGAACTCGAATCCGTCGGCCATAGAGAAATCGGCCTCAACGACTGCCTTCGCTTTCTCGACAGGGTCGGTGATCTCCTCGGTGACGGTGAACTTGTACATCAGGTCGTGGCCGGCGAGGGGGTTGTTGAAATCGACTTTGACACGCCCGGCACCGACGGAAGCGATGGTGCCTTTTTTGTTCCCAATGTTGACGGTCATCCCGGGCTGGGGGTACTGATCCTCCTTGAGGAAGTTCTTGAGGGGGTAGTACTCAACATTCTTGGGGTTCCTCGCACCGGCCGCCCTCTCGCAGGGGATGGTGACTTCGTACTCTTTGCCGATCTCGGCAGCGGAAAGGGCGTCTTCAAGATCCTTGAAGAGCCTGTCGGTCCCGGTGATATGGGCGACGGGTTCGTAAGGGTACTTCTCGTTGTAGATCCCTGCCTCTTTGGCAGCCTCTGCGATGTTGGTGTCGTAGAGCCTGTCTTCATCTGCGAGATACGATCTGAAATTGAAACGGATGAGCCTCTTTGCTTCGTCTGCCATATAAATACACCTTGATTCGAATGAATTGGATGAGTCAGCGATACCATCACTTCTCTTAAATATATCGGAAACCGGACAGATTGCATTCAGGGGCCCAGACGATAAGAAAAGCATATATGCGGAATCGATATACGACGGCTTGACGCCACTTTTGCATAGCCCGGTAGTGCGGCTGACTTGTAATCAGCAGGTCGGGGATTCGAATTCCTCAAGTGGCTCCATTCTTTCTATATATAATATCGCTAAATTATTATATACTATAAGAGAAAAGTCAAGCTTCTGAGGAATGGCTGCCGAAGCATTTTTACATTTTTTTTACAGAAACAAATCAGACCGTGGCGAACAAACCGATGCGAACCCTCGGGTTTCGGACGATGGCCATGCATCCAACTGTGGGGATCTGACGGCCCGAGACGCCCCGACGACCGGCAGATGAGGACGGAATTCAGGCGCGACGCTGGGCGCAGCCTCACCGAAGCCCATCGGCAGGAAGATAGAGGAACGCATCAATGCGGCGTCCCTGGCAGGAGGCCGGCCTGTCCGAGAGACAATGGAACGGGCCCCTGCGGCCTTGGGGCGTGGGCCTCGGCATGGCAGCCGCCAGGATTGTCTGAAACGACGGCCGATCTGGGCCCGAGCCGAATCACAGGCGGATGGGCCCCACAGAAATGGCCGCAAAGCATCCACGGCAATGGCCGAGACTGATGCCGATGGAGGGCAAGGCCCGACCGTCATTCTTTTTCGCCCTTCGAGGAGAGGCTGCGGTCAAGGACGATCTCCATGTCGTAGAGGGTCCAGCATTTGCCCTCTTCAATCGACGCTACCTTGTTGTAGTCGCCGGGGCGGGGGCGGGGGCGCGACAGGGATGCCATCACCGACTGGGCCTCCGTCGTGGTGTAGCGTTTGGGGCGGCCCCCGCTGCATTCTAGGAACCCCTCTGCCGACAGC
Organism: Methanomassiliicoccaceae archaeon; assembly: GCA_016281925.1. GTDB lineage: Archaea > Thermoplasmatota > Thermoplasmata > Methanomassiliicoccales > Methanomethylophilaceae > Methanoprimaticola. The sequence continues at coordinate 6,690 of JAEEJP010000095.1, read as the reverse complement.
CGGGAGAGCCTTCTGGACAGGGTCTTGTAATTTATGCCGGTCTCTTCTGCCAAGGAGGAAGAATCGCTGATTCCGAGGGAAACCTTGCGAAGGATGAGGATGTCGTCGTAGTCGAGGGACCCATAGTCTATCTTCGGGGGCCCCACCTCCGCCACGGAGCCGTCGCCTGATGTGACCACCACCCTGCCTTCCGCGGCCTTGGCAGTCAGAGCCACGGAGGCGGCCAGATAAGGCGGGGCGAAGGTTATGTCTACCTCGGAACCGGGACCCGAAAGGTTCTGCGCCAAGAATCCCGAAAGCCTGGGATAATCCTGCTCCTGGATCCCGACGATGTTGGCGTGATAGAGGGGAAACGATCCGAAATATCCCTTGAGATGGTCGCACTTCTCCTTCGACCCGCAAACCACGAATAGGACGTCGCTGCCGGTGTATCTTTTGGCGATGCTGAGCTCGAGCTCGGAGAGCGAGGGGCCAGGAGGCAAGAATACGACAACGTCCAGAGACATTACGATGATGCCAGAGCAGCCTCCAAATTTAATCTTTGGGAATATGGAATCGACTCAAAGGCATAAACACGACGATCTTTCTGTATTGGGGCCTATGGGACGAAGACGATGGTGATTGCCCCGGGGACGATCTCCCGGGGCATAAAGGAAGGGCCGGAGCCCCGTTTCAATGGACTGCCGCCAGGGCCCCGCCCTCGTACGAGAACGAGAGGCCCCTGAGGGAGTCGGCGTCGTGCCCCAGATCGCTGCCGCCGTCGCGGAACACGATGCCCCTGAACGCATCCTCGCCCACGGAGGCCAGGTCGCTGCCGAAGGCTATGCCCAGCATGGGGTCGCCGGTGGCGAACGCGAGCTTGCCTATGGTGGTCGCGTTGCATGTGTCGACGTCCGCGAGGCCGCTGCACGCATAGAAGGCGTAGGCCCCTATCGATGAGATCTTGGCTCCCTCCGCCGAGAACCCGCCCAGGGAGTAGCAGAAGGAGAAGGCGTAGGCCCCGACGGTCCGGAGGGAATCGCCGAGCCCCACCGAGGACAGGGAGCGGCACATGGCGAAGGCCTTCATCCCGATGCTCTTGGCGCCCTCCATCGAGACGTCCCTGAGCTTCGAGCATCCATAGAAGGCCTTGGCCCCGACTGTATCCACGCTCCCGAGGTCCGCATGCAGGAGGGTGACGCACCCGGAGAACGCCCCGCCCCCTATGGCGACGACGTCGTAGGCCTGCCCGCCGTATGGGACGGAATCCGGGACGGCCACGGATCTGATGCCGTCGGCGTGGCCGACGACCGCGGCGCAAGCGGGAGCGGAGGAGATAACCTCGTACTCCAGGTCGCCCGAGGAGAACCTCATGCCGGCCCCGGGATTGGACACGCGCACGAACTTCCCGCCGGACTCCTGGTAGAAGTAGCCGCGGAGGGTCTTCGCGTCCGCGCTCAGCGTCTCCCCGTCGGAATCCGCGAACGGCAGCGAGAAGACGCTCGCGTTGATCTCGGACAGCGACGAGGGCATGCATATCCTGGCCAGCGAGCCACAACCGGCGAAGGCGTCCTTTCCGATGGTCTTCAGGGTCCTGCCGGAGTCCTCGAGGTTTATGCTCGCGAGCTTGGCGCAGGAATAGAAGGCATAGGAGTGTATCGCCTTCACGTCCCCGCCGACGTCGACGGTCGTCAGCCTGGCGCACTGGGCGAAGGCCCTGGACCCTATGGTGGAGACACCTCCCAGATCCGCGGATACCAGGGTCTTGCACCCGTAGAACGCCTTGATCCCTATGCCCGTGACCTCGAACGAGAGCCCGCAGTAATCGACGCGGGCCGGGACCTCCAGGGAGACGGGACTCCCCTCGTACCCCGCCACGAAAGCCGTGCTGGGCCTTATGGAATCGATCTCGAAGACCAGTCCGCCTGAGGAAAACCTGTCCCCGACCTTGGCGGCGCCGTCGATAGGGGCCACTGCATCGGCGGCAATCATATAGGCCACGCGAGTCCCGACGTACGAGTCCGAGTACGACAGGCTGCGGATGGCGGCGGCGTTGGCGACACCGGCGTAGGAACCGTAGTTCCAGAGGCCACCGACAATCAGGCAGCACGAGCCGGAGTAGGACAAGACATAATCTCCGGGCTGGGAGAAAGAGTCATAAGTTCCACTGCTTGACTTGGGGAAATCCCAAAATAAAGAGTCCGAAAAAGTCGCTGAGATATAGCCGTCTTTAGGGAATGAAGTTCCAGACACGGCCTTCTGGCTCCCCAGTTTGGAACCGCCCAATGTGTTGTCCGCATGCAAGACCAAAGAGCCGTTGCTGCCGCTGAGGTATGTGCCCCCGACGAACTCTAACAGCGATCCCCAGGAGTTCTCGATGAACAGCTTGGAATAAGAGGACGTGGCGTCCGCGTAGGGGCCGGCCCTGTCGGCGAGCCCGGTCTTGGACACCGAGTGATTGCTAACTGGGCCGCTGCCGAGCATCTTCTGCGAGTTCTTGGTCCCCATCACCGTGTACGACATCATCTTGTAAAGGGTCCACTGCCAGAAGTTCCACTGCTGGTAGTCCGAGTTGGCGGCCGGGACAAGGTTTACGTCGGCGTACAACTTGTACTGGTCGCAGGTCGCGCCGGCCCAGGGGGTCACTCCGCTGGCGGACAGAAGCTTCCCGTCCGATACTGACGCCTCGTAGACGCCTATCCCCAGGTAAGGGAAAACCGTGGAGGAGCCGCCGGAGGTCGCGGTGTGCGCGTATGCGACCATCCCGCTCACGGTGGATGTGCCGGCCGTGTAGCTCGGCGAGCTTGACATGTACAGGGTCGTCGAACTTGATTTCCAGTAGACGGTGGGGACGACCAGCACGATGTTGTACGAGCCGGCGAACGCGGTCCCCTTCAGAGTCTTGGACAGATCATACGGGTCCAGGACAAATGCGATCGTCCCGGCCCCGTCGTTCAGCTTCGTCTCGCCGCTGTCGCTGGGCGAGCGGCCGTCCAGGTTCACCGCCGCGTAGAACGAGTTGAAGGGCCCCATGCCCGTCTCCTTATCGAACGCCCAGAAATCGGAGATGCTGGAGGCGCCCCCGCTAGTTCTCGCGCCGGATATCTGCCTCAGAGCGGAGCCGCCCTCGGACGCCCTGACGCTCTTTATCTCGGCGTTGTTTTCGTCGGTGCTTATGGCGTACATGTAATCTTTGGGAGCCGGAACCGGCGCCGGATCCTTCGTGGCGGCGGCATCAGCCCCGTCGCCCACGTCCGCCAGCGGCGACATGAGCATGAGGACCACCGCGACAACCGCGAATGCCATCGTTTTCGTTCTCATTTTTTCACCTGCAATTGCTGCTTCTGTTTGCATCACGCCTAAGTTCGGCCGGGCACGCCGTGTCCCATTCCTCAGGGCAGCCGGTTCTCATGTCCCCGCCGAGAATAGGAATCGGAGCGTAGCGGGAGAATCCATTGCTGTCTGCCTGGACGGCGGCCTATGGGCTTCCGAGCATGCGCTCGAATCTCGTGCGCAGGATTTAACTGTGCTGGGAATGCTCCGGGTATATGGCAAATCAGAGGCCGTACCGTTTGTGAAGACCCGCACGAGTTCGTGGGTATAGTCCCGCGCCGGATCGCCCCGCGGCACAGCGTTCGCCCTTGCCGCGCGCCATAAGCATCTGGATGCGCGTCCGCCGGCAGTACGCGGGGGCGATTGGGATTAGAGGCCGGAAGACTGCCTGTGAGCTTGTTTCGATTCGTTATTGGCCTGGATCAGATCCGCTGAGTCCGGGGCCGGGGGCCGGGCGTCGTGAAGCGCTGCCGGTCTCATGGGAAGCAAAATATGACGGCAATGCGGCCCGGCGCTTTCGGGATTCGGCGGACGAGTCGAATCGCTTGCGGAACCGTGGCCGAAGGGCCGCGGAAGCTGCAGGGATGGGGCGGGAAGGCGCCCATCCTGCCGGTGTTTGCCGGAAGGGCTGATAGGGCGCGCGCCGTCTCCTTCGGGGGAGTTGCGGGGCCCGGCCCGCCCGGACGCAGCCCTCATCTGCCCTTTCCCAGGGCCTCGGGGAGCCTGACCAGCTCGGATGGACTTATCGAAGGCAAATCCTTGCATTCGTCGTCTTCAAGCCACTCCTGGATGTCGATGCCGGTGACCACAGACACGACGCCGGCATCGGTGCCCGCGAGGACCATCGCCCTTGCGCTTGTCCTGCGGAGGACGTCCCCGCTAAGGTCGATGGCGACGCTCTCGCCCAGGTCCCTCAGCGCCTCCCGGCAGATGCCGAGGATGCTGTCGTCCGTCTCCCCGGGGCTCTGGCCGGATTTCATCCCTTCGCCCAGGATCAGGCGGCCCGGATCCTTCCAATGCGGGTCGGCCTTTTGGAGGCCGTCGCATATGAGCTTGCGATGCACGTTCCATTCGGCCAGGGCATCGGTGGCCCCACTGGTCATCGGCACGGTTCTGTCGAACCAGCAGCGATAATTGTAAGGAATGGTGATCGTAGTGGTGTCTTCATCCAATTTGCCCAGCGAGGCTATTTCTTCGAGGCCCATCGCCATCTGCAGCTGGAACGTGACCAGGAGCCGCTGGAGGGGCGTCATGCCTGATTCGAGGAGCCTCCTCACCTGGACCTCGGACAGCCACTGGGGGGAGCAGTGCAGGAAAAGCGCGCACATAGTTTCATAGCCGGCGTAATTGCCCAGGTGCCCTAGGCAGTAGATGAATGTCTGAAGCTGCTCCCAAGACCTCACATAGGCCTCCCTGTAGCGGCAGGCATCGCGCCCCAGATATTTCCTGACGAATCCCTTCATGTCGTCCGCGCTGATCTCGCGAGGGTCTTTGCCCATCCCGAAGAGCCCCATCGCCTCCACGACGTCCCTGATGTGCTCCCTGTATAGCTCGCTCACGCCGTGCTCGTCTGCTATCGAATCGATGAGCATGCACTCAATCTCGGACGCGTCCCAGCCCGCTGCCGCCGGGGACGGCCCACCGAAGCCGGTGGAAGTGACATTCCGCTCTCCGCTGGAAGGACCGGCCGCTGCACTAGCCCCTGTCATGATGCCGCCTCCGGGCGTGGCTCGGCGTCGCTGCGGGGCATGCGGTGCCCCTCTCTCATGAGCGCACCGACGCGCCCGTCGTCCATCTCTGACACACATGTAGACATGACTGTGAATGCCATGGCGGGGTGAGCGGAGTTTCTAGGATTTAAGCGGAAGGCAAGGATCGTCTTGCGCATGCCAAACGGCAGCCGCATTTCCGGCCGGATCGTCGTCAAACGCCGCCATTCGTACGCGGCAGCTCCAGATATGTGGCCGGCCCGGAAAGTTGTGGGGGCTTGGCTAAGCGGCGAAGCGCCATCGGAAAGCGGTCCGAGGATGGGGGCCTTCCTGATGCGGAATGCATGCCCGCTTTCGGCGCTCGTCTGACGCATCGCAGCGGGCCTTCCCTCCGGCTTCCCCGCCCCATCCGCCGGGGCTGTAATGGGCCATCCGCCACCTCCCCTAGGCGACGTCGCCCTGGTGGGAGTCGACGTACCCTTCGATTATGCGCAGGAGGACGGAGTACTTCGGCTCCTCGTACGCCAGGGTCAGGGCGCTGAGGTCGCTGCTGAGCGACTTCGGCATCCTCACGGTCACGGCCGCGTCGCTGGGCCCGCGGCGTGACACGTAATGGTTCCTGTGGAACTCGAATGTCATAGCTATAAGCATAGGGGCTCCTGAGATAAGGCTGTCCGTGCGGAAATGCACATGGGTACGGATACGCACATTGACAACGCATGCCTCGGCGGATCGAAGAACGCGGCCGCCGGCAGGAATAGCAATGGTAGAGGCCGCCCCGGAAAGGCGGATGGAAGCGCTCCGCATCGGTATCGGCGCTGCCGCACGCTCGTTATTCCTATCGTCCTTGCGCAGGAGGGCGGATGAGGGGGCGAATGTGGGTTCTCCGGCCGAGCCAGGCGATCGGGGCCACACACAACCCACACCACTCTCCCGCGCGCCATATATAGATATTTTGCAGAGGGGTTTTCGGGGGGTTTTCCCGGGGGCGGATGTGGTCGCCGGGGGCCCTGACGCGCGGCGATTTCGGACGGATCCACCATGGCCCCGGACCAGTCGCCGTCTGGCCGCCCCGCAGGACGCGTGCCGCCTGTGCGCCGGATATCGCCGTCGTCGGCGCCAAACAAAACACATGCTGGCTATAGGGGTAATTAGAAATACTTGTAAAACGGGCCAAACACCTCTCCGGGGCCCCCAGAACCCCGCTTGGATCTGGTCGCCGCGATGGCCTGAGAACCTTGCGCAGGCGGCGCCGGATCAAACACTGCTAGCTATGCGGGAATGCTTAAATACTTGTAAAACGGGCCAAACACCTCTCCGGGACCCCCAGAATCCCGGGCCCCGCGGCGGCCTCGCAGCACCGCCTCTGCTTAACTTCGATACCGGGGATCCGGAGGCCCGAGGAAAGTGTTGGGCCCGTATTACGGATATTTCAGCCTTTCCCGTGGCCAGCGTGTGTTCGGCGGGGCGCATTCGGCTCCGCCCGCGCCGGCACGGACAGCCGGATGGCCGTGGGCATCCCACCATTGCGCGCGGAATGCCTCCCGGCCCTGCCGGCCCCGGCCGTCGCGGATCCTGGCGAGGCAGCCGCCGGAGAGCCCACGGCGGCCACGCCCGCCCCCGGAAGTCCCTCCTGCAAGATATCTATATATGGCGCGCGGGAGGGGAG
>JAEEJP010000094.1 GCA_016281925.1 Methanomassiliicoccaceae archaeon | reverse complement strand
TGAGGGTTCCGGGGACGAAACGTCCGGCGAAAGCGGGAGCTCCGATGGCTCTGGAGAACTCTCTGGCGGGTTTCTGCCCGTACTGCCTGGCCGAAACGACGAGGATGCGCCTGGGGTCGTAGCGGGACAGGAAGGATGCCGCGGCCCTGATCCTCTCGTCGGTCTTCTTGACGTCGAGGACGTAGAGCCCGTCCTGCCTGACTTTGTAGATGAACTCCTTCATGTCGGCGGATTTCTGCTGGGTTCCGATGTGGACTCCGGAGGTGAGGTAGATATCCTCTGCGACCAGAAGGTCGGTGTTGACGGGCATGGACATTTCTTCGTCTTCCATTTCTATGTCTCCTTGAATTCTATGCGGATAACCGTCCGGTTCCGCGGATAGATGCGGAACAAAAGACTTTTTATTTAAAGATTTGTGCCCCCTTATTATTATTGTTAGTAAGAATATCAAACAACGCACGCGCGCGAGGGGATATTGAATGTTTTTATTCATCAAACATCAAATTAATTCTATGCGCAATCCTCCCGGCAAGTTATTTTTATGATGCGGATGATGGGCGTGGCATGGCGAGCGAGATCGAGACATGCGCGGCCGCATTCTTCAGGGCCAGCGGGAAAGACGTCGTCACAGCCGACGAATTCGTCATGGACGCGTCCCTGAAGCTGAAATGGATGCCTCCTTCCAAAGCCAAGAACCTTCTGAAGCTTCTGGAAAGCGAAGGCGCCGTATCATGCAGGAATTCGTATGTCCGTCTGTCCCCGGAGCTCGGGGACGTCGAAGTCCCGCTCATGTACAAGCCGTCCGCGGAGCTCGTAGCCAGGCTTTCCAAGCCGATAGAGGCCGCGAAACCTGCGCCGGCTCAGGCCGGAACGACGTCCGGGACGGAGAAAAAGCCGGCAGCCGCCCAAAAGCCGGCGCGCGAAGAGAAAGACGCTTTCCACATGCTGATGGAAGCCGCCGAGAAAGCCGGGATCCCCAGGAAGGATTTCATCCAGAGCAGCAACAGGATCCAGAAAAGCCTTGGGATAGACATAGGCGCGGCCGCCCTCATCGCCCTCAGGGACGGGGGAGCGGACATCGCGCCGTATGCCGAAGAAGTGTACGGGATGGTCAGGGATTCCTGACTCATTCCTTTCTGATGAAATTGCCCAGGGTCATCCTGTTCCCGGAGCCGGTCCCGCCGACGGTCACACCGGACTGGACGGTCTCGGTGAGCTTTATCCCGAGGGCCTTCTCGATTTTCTTGATGATCTTGTCGTCGGGGACGAGGCTGTTGGCTTCGATCTTGGCGATTGTCCCCTTCTTCTCAAGTATGGAGGCCGCGAATTTCTCCTGGTCCATGCCCTTGGCCTCGCGCGCGGCCCTTATGGCGCCGCCGTAATCCTCCACGAGCTCGACCGTGGAAGCTCCTGCGTATATGTCCTTGGATTTCATCCTCTTCTCGCGCTTCTCAAGCCTCTTCTCGATGACGGACTGGGTCACGGGAGCGCCTCCGGCAGATGAGGCCCTGTAGTCCTCCCCGAATCTGGCGCAGGCGGGGCAGACGCTGAGCCTGGAGCCCTCCACGATGACGGCCTTCGTCTGAGGCACATCTTTGCCGCACATCTCGCAAATCATGGTTCCGACTAACGGCAAAGCATATTAATTAGCGTATCGGGCCATCCTATGTACTGCTTATATAAGAGTAGACTTTTCCAGATGCGAGGAAAAATGACGAACGACGGAACCGAGGAAGTCATCTCCGAGCTCAAGTCGAGGATATCCGCCCTCGAAGAGAGGAATGTCAAGCTGCTGGAAAACCTCCAGAACGCCGAGAGCGAGAAACGCTATTCAGAGGGGGAACTTTTCAGGCTCCAGAAAGACATCGCCAGGCTCAGGAACGAACTGGAAAGGCTCAAAAGCCCGCCCCTCATCATCGGTTCCCTCAGAGACGTGCTTCCGAACCACCGCGCCGTCGTGAAGAGCACCACCGGCCCGGATTTCGTCGTTTCCATATCGTCTTACGTCGACGACAAAGACCTCATCGTCGGATCGAGGGTTTCCCTCAACAAGCAGACCCTTTCCATCATGGACGTCCTCCCGTCGTCGATCGATCCGGTCGTCTCCGGCGCGGAGATAGTCGACAAGCCCAACGTGTCCTACGAAGACATAGGCGGCCTGAAGAACCAGATGATGGAGCTCCGCGAAGCCGTGGAGGACCCGCTCCTGAGACCGGAGCTCTACGCCAAGGTCGGAATAGAGCCGCCCAAGGGAGTCCTTCTGGTCGGCCCGCCGGGGACCGGAAAAACCCTGATGGCCAAAGCCGTGGCGAACGCCACCCAGGCGACCTTCATCAGGCTCGTGGGATCCGAGCTTGTGCAGAAATACATAGGGGAAGGCGCGAGGCTGGTCCGCGAGCTGTTCGAGCTCGCCAAAGAGAAGGCGCCCAGCATCATATTCATCGACGAGCTGGACTCCGTAGGCGCCAAGAGGCTCGACGTCACCACCTCCGGCGACAGGGAAGTCCAGAGGACCCTCATGCAGCTCCTCTCCGAATTGGACGGCTTCACGCCCATGAGCGACATAAAGATCATCGGCGCCACCAACAGGCCGGACATCCTCGACGATGCCCTCCTCAGGCCCGGAAGATTCGACCGCATAATCGAGGTCGGCCTCCCCGACGTGGACGGAAGGGAGCAGATATTCAAGATCCACACCCAGCACATGAACGTCGAGGGCGACATCTCCGCGAGGAAGCTCGCCGAAGCCACCGACGGCCTGTCCGGCGCCGAGATAAAGAACCTGTGCACCGAAGCCGGAATGCTGGCCATCAGGGACAACAGAGACACGGTCACGCAGGCGGACTTCGATGCCGCCAAGAAGAAGGTCTCGGACGCGAAGAAAGACAAGATGCCTGAGCTTCCCGCCCACATGTTCGTCTGAGAGATATTTTCCTTCCCGGAAAGCGTCCGGCTCTCCGGGAAGGCGCCATGACGGTGTGGATGGCTTTCCTGATGCCGCCTCCATGGCAGCGTGCCGGCCATCTCGCATCGCGGCTGAAACCATTGTTTCTATGGCTTTTTCAGAAGGCTTTTGATAGCTTGATGTCCAAAGCCCCTGCATACTTGACGTCGCAGCCTTCGACCCAGTTCTGGCTCTCGAAATATATGGTGCTCATCGCCCCCGGATCCAGACAGATGTCGCTGGCCCCGGATTCCGTGCTTCCTTCGGCTATGACGTTGCCGTCCGCGTCGCACAGAACAAAGTCGGACACAGAGACTCTCACGGCATTGCTGGTGCCGTTTTTCAGAAAAGCTTTGGCGCCCCCGCTGCTTTTGAGATAGTACTCGCAGGTTATCCCGTCTTCAGCAGTGCTCCCCTGGCTGGCCGAACCGATAAGCTGGCTCCCGGCTTCAGCGTCGGATGCCCCGTATTTCTCGTCATAAAGCTCTGTGACTGATCTGAGACAGACTATGATCGCCCCGATGAAACAGACCCAGAATCCTGCGCCGACTCCGAAGTAACCATCGGATACAATGCAATAATACGCTATAAGGAGGATCAACGCAATTATACGGAATAAGTGCCCTTGCCATCCGAAATCCCATTTCAATTTCAATTGCGGATATTTGTCCAAAAGGGGCTGGACGTTCTGGATCCTCCCCAAGAGAAACACGAATGCAAGAATAAGCAGCACATATGGGATGACCAAAGCATACAGCGAAGCATCATCCGAGTAGTGTTTCAGCTCATCGAATACTTTTATGAGATCGACGCCGTTGCTTACTTCACGGCCGAACAGCGTCAGCCAGCACAGAAACATGCTGATAATCATCAATATAGGCCCGATAATGGAGTAAGGCTTCAATGACTTCAGCAATGCTATCAAGTCTTGATTTTGACCCATGGGGCCACAGGAGATTGAAGGCGATTAATATCTTTTGTTATCAACAACACAATCTGCATTGGCTGAGAACAATTGGGTTTATGGGATCGTCACAGCTGATGACCGATGATTGAGCGGCATGCCGGAACGCAAGCAGCCGTCTGGAGCACCGATTGACGATATCTGCTGGATATCGCGATCTGAAAGCGCCGCATGCGTCCGGCCGCCTGCTCATTCCCTTTCGCTGTCCTCTCCGCCGAAGAACATGAGCTGGGCGGCGCCGTAGATCTCCTCCATGCCTATCTCATCCTGGGCGGAAACCGAACGCATCTCCCCGAAGACGCCCATATTCTCCATGGCTTTGAAAAGCTCCATGCCCACGACCGTCTGAGGGAGGGAATCGGCATCCAGAAGATCGCCGTACAGAGCGTCGGAATTGGAATACCAGTCGAGCATCCTCTGCTCCTCGTCATCCGACAGCGTATCGCTCTTCGACAGAAGATTGAGCATCGGAAGCTGGAGCCTGAACTGGACCAGAGCGCCGAGCGTCATGGCGGATATGAACCCGTTGGGCGTCCTGCACAGGGACGGATCGGACAGGTACACGAGCATGGAATCGTCCTTCCCGAATGCCTTCACCGTGATCTCCGAGGATTCCCTGAATGCGAACAGCTCCAGCTGCCCGGGGGTATCGACGAGGACGTAATCGACGTCGTATTCGGCGAACACCGAGGTCATCTTGCCGATGTTCACGGACATCAGATCTGCGGCGACTATCTGGGCGCCGTTGGGGCCGAGCTGGTACTCGCTCATGACCTCCTCGAGGTTCACCCACTCCCTTATGTCGATGTCCGGATCGTAGGGCAGCGTCTCCGCCCCGGGATCCATGTTGACTATGATGGAGTCCACGCCGTTGGCGTCCAGCCACCGCTTGTACGCCCCGACCAGAGTGCTCTTGCCGCTTCCCGCGGTCCCCACAAAAAACACGTTTTTCACTGCCAGAATGCCTCCTTCGCCCTTGTTCTCGATGGGGCTAAATCAAAACCAATATAATAATTAAGAGAAGTAAGGTATCGCATGAATGGAGAGAAACGCAGCGCGGCCGGCTTCGGTGCCATCGGAGTAGCCGCGGCTTTCATCTTCTCTATTGCCTGGGTCGTATCCGCCACGGCTGATCCGTCCTGGGTTCTAGGGAGCAGCTACGTCTCCGATCTGGGCGTATCCGACGTGTCCCTTACGAAGGACATCTTCAACTACGGATGCATCCTCACCGGAGCGCTCATCATGATTTACGGTGCAGGCAAGGCCTATGCCTACAAGAACGCAGAATGTGCCTCGGGAATCCTTCTCGTATTCGCCGGGTTCATGCTCATCCTCATCGGGCTCATCCACGAAGGGGAACCCTACCACAGAGCCATATCGATACTCTTCTTCATCTTCATCGCATTCGCCATCATCAGCGCGGGATACTCCGACGGAAAGGCCGGAAGGATGCTCAACGCGGCCGCCGCGGCTTTCGCCGTCTCCGCTGCCCTCATGGCGCTCTTCGGGATATCCGTCCAGATGGGAGAGTCCATCGCAGTCATCGGAGCGCTCGCTTGGATCGTCTGCGACGGCATGAAGCTCATCCTCAGCAGGAAGATCGAAGCATCCAACAAGAAAACTCGCAAGGTGGAAGCATGAGCAGACCTAAGATAATGAAAGCCGGGCTTGCCATCGGGCTCCTCGGAGGAATCATCTCGATGATCCTCGTGGGATATGCCTGGGACGGATCATTCCAAAGCATCACGAACGTCGGATTCAGCCTTCTCGTCATGGCCCTGTTCTTCGCCACTGCCGGAGGATTCTCCGAAGGCGCCAACATGTCCGGAAAGAGCGTGGCCATCATCGCCGCAGTCTGCGTCGCGGCTGTCCTCATAGCCACCGTGTACAACACCCAGTTCCTTTGGGTCCACATCATCCTCATGGCCCTCGGCGTCGCCGAAATCATGATCGCCTCGTCTTCCGAAGTCATCTACTACACGGACGCCAACAGGCCCGCCTGAAACCGAAGCCCTCCGGGGCTTCCTTTCCCTTTCTTTCATCCCCGCCCATACATTACGCCTTTAATGCCGTTTATATAAAACAACAGCCTGTAATTCCCGCGTTGGCGGATTATAAAGATGCTTTTTGATACATTGACAGCCGAACGACAAGTACATATCGATGCCCGCCATACGGAACCGCATGGGAAGCAAGTACTCGTTCGCCCTGAGGAAACTGGCTCTTCTGGGCGCCATAGACGACTACATAGCCGTCTCTTCGCGGGAGCTCGGGAACATCCTTGAGATGAGCCAGCAATCGGCTTCCAAAAGGATTCTGGAACTCCTGGACGAGAAGTACATCGTCAGAGACCTGGGCGCAAGAAGGCAGCGCATCAGGATAACTCCCAAAGGCGTCGAAGAGCTGAAGAAGGAATACAACGAGTACCGCCGCATCTTCGAGCTCACCGACCAGATAACCATCCACGGGACGGTAGCCTCAGGCATGGGCGAAGGCGGCTATTACATCTGCCAGGAAGGCTACATGAAGCAGTTCGAGGAGGCCCTGGGATTCACCCCGTTCCAAGGTACCCTGAACGTCGTCATCGACCCCGAGGACATCAGCAAACTCGACATCGTCCGCAGCAGCGCCGGATGCATGATCAACGGATTCACTTGCGACGAAAGAAGCTTCGGGAACGTCATCGCGTACAAAGCGAAGATACGCAACAAAGACTGCGCGATAGTCGTGCCGGAGAGATCCCATTACATGGATACCATCGAGATCATCTGCCAGTTCCACCTCAGGCACACGCTGAACCTGGAAGACGGCGACCGCGTGGACGTCAGGATAAGCCTTTGATTAAGAGGCGGGGGATGTCCCCCGCAGAAATCATTTCTTTTCCAGGTATTTCATCACGGACTCGAAGATTATCCTTCCGTCCCCGACTTCCGAATCATATCCTCTGGTCCAGTCGGAATGGGTGAAGCGGGTCATGACCCTCTCCGGATGCGGCATCATGCCCATGACGTTCCCTGCCGGATTGCATATGCCCGCGATATCTGACGGCGAGCCGTTCGGATTCCATGGGTAATCGGCGCCGGAGCCGTCCGGACGGACATACCTGAACGCGATCTGGTCGTTGTCCTCGAGCTTGGACACGAAATCCGGATCCATGCTCATCAGTTTCCCTTCCGCGTGGGCGGACGGGATGGCCAGGAGCTTCCCTCTGGGTATGAGCGAATTGAATGCGCATTTCCCGCGGCTCTCGTTCCTGAGGACCGTCGGCCTGCACTCGAACCTCCCCGAATCGTTGGTGTATAGGGCAGCAGTGGGACTGTCAGACATAACCTCGTCGATCGCTGGCAGCAGGCCGAGCTCGACTAGGATCTGGAAGCCGTTGCATACCCCCAGAACAGGCTTTCCCTCCTCGACGAACCGCTTCACTTCCCCGCCCATGCCCGCCTTTATCCTTGCGGCGAAGATGGCTCCTGCGCGCACGTAATCCCCTGCGGAGAACCCTCCGGGGAACGCCAGGACGTCGTAGTCCTCGAGGCTGCGCCTGAATCCGGCGGGAGCCTGCCCGATGAGCTGCTTCAGGTGGACTTTCTCGGCCTGCGCGCCGACCATCTCGAACGCATTTGCCATCTCGTCCTCGCAGTTGGTTCCTTCGATCCTTATCACGCAGACCTTAACGTCTTCAGCTCTCATTCCGAAGCGCCTCCCATGACCTTCCACATAGGCGAATTCCACGCCTTCACCATGTCCTCCAGCGGGACAGAGGTTCCGTTGTCCTTGATCCTCAGGCAGTCGCCTTTGGTTATCCCTATCGGGATGGCGTCGCTTCCCATGATCTCGGTGAATCTGATGACGTCTTTGCCGTCCACTTCGGCGATCCAGCGGCTGCAGCTCTCGGAATAAAGCTTCCTGCGGACATCGGGGAGATCTATGCCTCCCAGATCTATCTCCGCGCCTATGCCGCCTGAGATGCACATCTCCGCCACTGCGACTGCGATGCCTCCGTCGGAGCAGTCGTGGCAGCTCAGGACTATCCTCTCGTCCATGGCCCTGAGCAGACTGTCCATCTTCCTCTTCAGGCCGGGGATGTCGACTCCCGGGACGGCGCCCTGGACTCCGCCGTATTTCCTGAAGAGTAGCGACGCTCCCATCTCGTCCTTGGTGGCTCCGACGAGGAATATGACGCTTCCGAGCCTCTTGAAATCCGCGGTGACGGCTTTCCTGACGTCGTCTATGAGGCCGCAGCCGAGGATCATCGGCGTCGGCAGGATGTGATGCCCGCCTGGGGCCTCGTTGTACAGGCTGACGTTCCCCGAAGGAATCGGGATTCCCAGCTCCCTGGCTATCTCCCCGAGGCCTCTGACGGCCTCCCTGAACTCCCCCAGCCTCTCGGGCTTCTCGGGGTTGCCGAAGTTCAGGCAGTCGGTGAATGCGTTGGGCCTGGCCCCCACCGCGACGATGTTCCTGCAGGTCTCGTCTATGCAGGCCATGCCGCCTCTGTACGGATCGGCCTCGGTGAACCACGGGTTGCACCCGATGGCTGCGGCTAGCCCTTTCATCCTGCCCGGGACCGGCATGAGAACCGACGCGTCCCCGGGACCGGCCCTGTTCATCTCCCCGACCAGGGGATGCACGGCGGTACCGGCGCGGACTTCGTGGTCATACTGCCTGATCGCCCACTCCTTGGAGGCGACGTTCATGTCGGACAGCAGCGAAAGTATGACCTCCCTGTCCGAAGGAAGCTCGGGGAACTTCTCGGCGGCTTTCGAGGAGGGCTCCGGAGCCGTATACGGCCTGTTGTAGACCGGGCCTCCGGTGAGGAACTCCAGATCCATGTCGAATATGGGCTCCCCGTTCCAGAACAGGCGCGTGCGCTTGAGATCGGTGGTCTTCGCGATCGGCGTCGCGAGAACGTCCCAGAGCTCGAATATCTCCAGTACCGCCTGGACGTTCTCGGGCTTGCAGGTGCACATCATGCGCTCCTGGGACTCCGAGACCCAGATCTCCCAGGGCGCCAGCCCGGGCTCTTTGAGGGGGACCTTCTCCAGGTCCACATCCGCGCCGCAGCCGGCGTCCAGCGCCATCTCCCCGACCACGCAGCTCAGCCCTCCGCCCCCGAGATCCTTCATCCCGGTGATGAGATGCCTGGCGTTGACTTCGAAGCATGCGTGCATGACAGGCTCTTTGGTGATCGGATCCCCGAGCTGGACGGCTCCCCTGGAATCCTCGTCGGAAGTGGCGGTGAGGTCCGCGGAAGCAAAGTTCACGCCGTGGATCCCGTCGCGGCCGGTGCGCCCGCCGATGAGGATCATGACCTCCCCCGGGCCTCCGGCATAGTTCCTGGCCAGGTCCTTGCGCTTGACGATGCCCAAGCAGGCCACGTTCACGAGGCAGTTCCCGGTGTATTTCTCGTCGAAGAAGAATCCGCCCGTTATCGTGGGGATGCCCACGCGGTTGCCGTAGTCCCTGATGCCTGAGACGACGCCGCTGACCAGATATCTGGGATGCTTTATCCCGGGCGGAAGCTCGCCTTCGCGGTCGATGGGGCCGAAGCACAGGGGATCGGCCAGACCGATAGGCTGGGCGCCCATGCAGACTACGTCCCTGAGGATTCCGCCGATGCCGGTGGCCGCGCCTCCGTAGGGCTCTATCGCGGAAGGGTGGTTGTGGCTCTCTATCCTGAGCGCATACCCGTAATCGTCGTCGAAAACCATCACTCCGGCGTCCCCTCTCGAAAGGACGTCGCCGCGGTCGATCCCGAACACGAATTCCTTCAGTATGGGCTTGGAGCTCTTGTAGCAGCAGTGCTCGCTCCACGCCTGCCCCAGGGACTGGAGCTCCACGTCGGTGGGGTTCCTGCCCTCGGACCTGAAATAATCGCGGATGACTTTCATCTCCTCAAGGGAGAGGGCGAGAGACATCTCCGCGGATATCTGCTCCAGCTGGCCGTCCGAAGCCGACAGGATGTCCACGTCGTAAAGAGGGAACGGGACGTCGCGTTTGACCATTAGACCGGACATCGAATCATCTCACGGCTACCTTGTAGCTCTGGACCACAGGGTTTGCGAGAAGCTTCCTGCACATCTCCTCGCCGGCGGCGACGGCGCGGTCCGCGGGCATATCCAGATCGACTTCGAACAGCTTGACGGACCTGACGCCCCGGATGCCTTCGAAACCCAAAGATTCCAGGGTCTTCCAGGTGTTCTTCCCCTCAGGATCGGCCACGCCTTTCTTCAGCTCTATCCTTATTTCGATGACTGTCATTGGCTTCGCTATCGCTTGCAACCAATTAAAGGATTGTCGGCTGGCCGCGGAAGGGACCGTCGCTTTCTTATCAGCGCCCCGGATTCGTCCCCGTAAAGATCTGCGGATACGACGTCCATGATCTTCCCCCTGACTTTCGAATAGACGGCGACGTTGAGCCCTCTCTGCGGGACGGATACCGTCTCCCCGCCGGCCGCGAATTCGGAATGCCCTCTGCTTTCCGGCCCGTCGTAGCCGAAGCTGCCGACTTTGATGGGGACGTCCCCGATGGAATACTCTTCGGAGACCGCTTTCCCCGTCTGGAAGGACGAGTATCCGGCGGACAGATCGGATATCATCGCGAAGCCGCTGCGGAACGGGATGGTTTCCGGGACCGGGCCGAGGAAATCGGGGAACTTCACGGCGTCCCAATGGGCGGACGCCTCGTCGGAGACCGACAGCATGACCACCGCGTCGACAGAGACCGTGCGCAGGCCCCGTAGATACTCCGACATGTCCTTCGCTTCTCTGAGCTTCCCATACAGTTCGGAGCCCAGGCCTCCGGCCAGGATCAGAGACCTGAGGCCGTCGATCTGGTCCTGCATCGCGTCGCATCTCTTCTCCATGACGCGGAAACTGTTTCTGAAATAGGAGAACCCGTCGTATCCCATGGTCGATCTGTCGGCCGCGTCGAGGGAATCCGTGAGCCATTTGAGGGACCTCTTCTTCTCGCGCGCCAGAATCCTGTTGACCGCCTTGTAATCTATTGGCTTGTCCAGAACTTTGAGCGCGGATTCCGCGTTGTGGGGGTCCACGAGCCTGTCCTCGAGCCCGAACATCTTCAGGAGGGATGCGACCCTTGAGAGGCCGCGCCACTGCCATCTCTCGTAGACGGCCAGGAACTGCTTGTTGAGTATTATGGCGAAGCACATCCCGTGGAACGAGTCGGTGATGAAGAGGTCGCAGCCGTCTATATGGGCCAGCCATTCCTCGACGGTCGAATTCCAGGTGGCTCCCGGGCGGAGCTCCGGAGGCACGTCCGTCGCCTTGCCCATCCCGTCGTACATCGCGCAGGACCTTTCCGCGCCTATGCGCCTGCCGGCCTCCTCCGCGAACTCCTGGCGCTCCTTGGTCGCATCCAGTATGTAGGTGCATACGTACTTCCCGTCCGGGACGCGGGAGCGCATGCAGGATGCCATCTCCCTGTATTCATCCGCGGGAAGCAGGAACACGGGGTCCAATACGTGCGTCGATTCGATGCCGAAAGCTTCGCGCATCACGTCGACTCCGTTGTCCTCCCTGCACGATATGCGGTTGAAGCGGGACAGATACGTCCCGGCTTTTATGCGGATGTCGCGGTTCTCGGTGAAGCTTCCCTTCCCGAACGAGACGGCGTAGCCGATCTTGTATCTGTCGTCGTCGGCCCAGAACATGCACGGATAATAGTCGTTGCCGACGAGGATGTTGTCTCTGAGCCACTGATCCGAGCCCAGCACGAAAGTCCTGCATACGGCGTTGAACTTGGCGAGATCGTCGTCGGATTCCACCCCGGGATCGACGTCCGCCATGACGTAAGGGAGCCTCAGGAACCCTCCGAAAGTGTTGGAGGACTTGTTGCTGATCATCAGCACCGTCCTGCCCGTGGCTTTGATGGCCCTGTAAAGCGCATAATATGTCAGGCAGTTCCCGTAGTTCCTGTTGTAAAGGCCGACTATGCATACATCGGCCTTCGAATCGCACAGATGCTCCACCGCGCTGTTGAATCCGTGCTCTTTGAGGAGGGCATGGCCGCTCCCGTAGACGAGGGGGCTGTATGCGGCGTCCCTGGCGATCCTGTTGCCTCCGGGCGAGAACGGAAGGGCTTCGCGCATGTCGGAATCCTTCATGCACGATTCGAAGTATTCCTTCCCTTTCTGGTTGTTCAGAAGGACTATGCTCGGGCCTTTGCCCTTCCATTCCGGCTTCCTCCTGCCGAGCCCCCAGTAATCCCCTATGGTGATGTCTCCCTGGCGGGGTATGCGCGCGAATCTGCAGTATTTGCAGGAATCCTTGGCCAGCATGCATTTGCTGAAGGCTCTCTCGTAGGAATCGTTGGCGAGAGTGCGGAGCTCGGAGGTGCCGTCCTTGAGGCGCACCATATGCTTCTTGGCGTCGCCCCTCACCGTGCGGAAAGTGATGCTCTCCACGTTTTCCAGACCGAAATTCTCGTCCAGATACTTCTTCAATGCCGTCTGGGGCGGGGCATAATAGCACAGAAGGTCGACCGCGACGAGATTGGGATAATCTTTGCCGAGATACCTTTTCAGGCCGGCTATCTGGCACGGAAGCCCGGTGTAAAGGACGTGCCTTCCGCTTTCGAGGTCCTCCTTCGCCTCCCTGAACGACAGCTCGGTGCCGCTCTGGACGTATTTGGAATGCTTCATGGGCTCGACGCCGGGCATGTCCTCCGCGGAGCGTATGGACACTGTGAAATCCGGGTTCCATACTGCCCCGTAGACCTTCCCGCCTTCGGATATGGCTTTCTCCGCGAGCCTGGCGAACGCGCCTCCCGAGCTGCTTCCCTCCAGTTTTCCGCCTTCCGCAGAGAAAGCGTAGCATTTCGGCTTGGAATTCCCGCATCCCGGATTGATGACGGGGCAGACCTTCACGCACTTGCCGCAGGATATGCACGATTTCCTGTCGACCTCGGGTTTGAGGAAGCCTTCGCCGTCGTAGACCATGGATATTGCGTCTTTGGGGCAGGCGTTCCTGCATGAGCCGCAGCCGGTGCAGTAATAATTGTTCCCGATGGAATATTGGTCGGCCCTCTCGAAGATGTAGAGGCATGTGTCGGCGGGTCCGGCGTCCAATTCCCTGCATGTCATTATGAAACCGAGGCCGGAAAGGGAAGCGGTCAGCTCGGCGGCGGGGAAGCGGTCCCCTTTAGAGCAGAATATGAAGCGCTCGGCGCTCGGCGCAAGGGATTCGACGGCCCCGACGGGGCGCTTGAATTTTCCCAGGCTGCTGGAGAAGACGACGGTGACTTTTTTGCCCTTGCCGATCCCGTCGAAGGCGGTCCCGGCGGACACCGATCTGAGATCCGCCGCGCTGTATCCCTCGGGAAACGAGTTTTTTATAGTATCCACCATGGGGCAGACATCGAGTACGACATCCGAAGAATCGGAGAAACGCTTTTTTACAGCCTCGACGACGCGGTACGCACGGCGGCGCCAGATATTCTCATTGCGGATCTTTGTCGTGTCAACATCCATGTTGTCCCACCATCGCGGCCTGTACTGGCTTCGTGCGAATAATGGATGGCATGGTATAATAAATGGCAGATGCCGGATCGCTCCCTTTTCCTCCTGCGCTCCTCGGCGTACTCCTCATACCTTTTTTTGTTGGATTCGGAGGATCTCATGATGATCGCGGCATAGACCAGCACAATCACCGTCAGAGCCCCGGACAATGCGGAGCATGCGATCACAAAGAATTCGTAAGGCATCCTCCCGGAATGGCTCTCGAGTACCGCCCATATGAACGCGGCTATGAGGATGGCGGTCGCGGCAACCACTATCGCCGTGAGCGCGCGCTCGCCCCTGGACATCTTCATGATTTCTTCCTCCCTTTGGACATGAAAGACTCCGGAACCGGCTCGCCCATGCTTTCGAGGCGTGATATGGCTTCCTTATTGCCTTTGCGGGCGGCCTCCGAATACATTCTGACTGCTTCCGCGCGGTCTGACGCTTCGAGCATCGCCCCCATGCGCAGCAGGGCTTTGGAATAGTCTCCTTCCGCCGATCTCCTCAGGAATTCCGTCCCTGTGCCGGGATCGCCTTTCTCGTCCAGGTATATCTCCGCCAGACGGCACAGGGCGCGGGGGCTTCCGGAACGGGAAAGCCACCTCTCCGCCTCGGCGAGATCCTTGTCCGTCCCTCTCCCGCGCATGTAGAACTCGCCGAGATTGGTCATCCCCCTGGTATAGCCGGCCTCCGCGGAGCGCAGATACCATTGGAACGCTTTTTCCGGGCTCTGGTCCACGCCGTTTCCGTAATCGTACATGACCCCGATGTTGCACATGGCCCTCGGATTGCCCATCTCCGCCGCTTTCTCGAACAGTCCGGCCGCGATTGCCTTGTCCTTGGCGCAGTTGAGGCCGACGGCATGGCAGTAAGCCAGATTGCGCGTCCCTGAAGAGTTCCCGGCTTCCGAGGCGGCGCGGAACAGCCCTATCGATTCCTTCCTCTGGGCTTCATCCCCGTCGGCGAAGACGTCGCCCAGAAGGACCATGGAATCGGAGCAGCCGCATCCGATGTTGGCGCGGAGAAGGGAGACGGCCTCGGGGGAGAGCGGTTCCTCCTTCAGAAGCATTGCCGCGCGGGCGAATCTGCCGCGGACCTCGGGATCGTCATGTGAAGAGGAGGATGGATAATCCATCATGGCGGCGGAATCCTCCTCCGCGGTTAATAACCTATCCGCAGGTCCCTGACCATGTACGGGAGCTCCTCGCGGTACCCTTTGGAAGCGTAATACCCTCTGGCTCCGGCCGCGCATGTGACTCTCAGCCTGGGGTATCCGGCTTCCGCCGCGGTTCTCTCCGCCTCCGCCAGAAGGGCGCCTCCGAAGCCGCGGTGCTGCCAGCTGCCGCCGTCCCCGGGCACGGCCATCTTCCCGAACACCTTCAGCTCCCTGACGGCCGCGTCGGGGCTGCTTCCCAGCCTGAGCCTGACGTATCCCACCAGAGAATCTTCGTATTCATAGGAGATGAAGAGCTCCTTCCCGCCTGAAGCCGCGTATTCCAGCGTCTTCATCGATATTTTCGATGGATCCTCGAGGACCGCGCCGGTGTGGCCGACCTCCCGGCAGCGGATGCACCTGCATGCCCTGCCCTCCGATGCCATCCTGTCCTCCACTATCTGGCGCAGATTGCTCTTCATTATCCCGGCCGTTATCTGAGGGACCGGGATGTCGCGCTGGATCCTCTGTATGCGGGCGTATTCCGGCACTTCGGCCTTCATATCGGATATCAGGGCGGCGGCCGTGTCCACGTCGTAAGGCACATACTCGCCTGATTCCCACATATCGTACAGCTTGGTGCCGCTGATGACCAGCGTGGTGTATATTTTGAGCATGTCCGGGCGGAAATCCGGGTCGGAGAAGACCTTCCTGAAGCATTCCATGTCTTTCCCGGGCGACGATCCCGGGAGCCCCGGCATCAGATGGTAGCAGACCGCCAGGCCGTGCTCCCTGCATTCCCTGGTGCATCTGCGCACCGCTTCCACGCCGTGGCCCCTGTCCACTCCGGCGAGGATCCCGTCGTCCAGTATCTGGACCCCCAGCTCCGCCCTGGTGGCGCCCAACGCCATCGCCCTCTCTATCTGGGCGGCGTCGAAGACGTCCGGGCGGGTCTCGACGGTCATCCCCACGCATCTGTGTTCGGAGCTCCCGTTGAGCCTCTGGGCCTCCTCCAGGGAATCGGAATCCTTCCCGTTCAGGGCGTCGAAGCATCTGCGGACGAACCATTCCTGGTATTCCGGGTCCCTGCAGGTGAACGTCCCGCCCATGATTATCAGCTCGATCTTGGCGGTGCCGTGGCCGATGTCCGAGAGCTGCTTTATCCTGTCCGATACCTGGAGATACGGATCGTATCCGTTCCTTCCGGCGCGCCTGGCGGCCGGCTCCTTGCCGGTATAGGACTGGGGGGAATCGTTGGACACGCCCCCCGGGCAATAGGCGCATTTCCCGTGGGGGCAGTCGCATGGGGACGTCATCACGGCGACCGCAGCGACCCCGCTCATGGTGCGCATGGGCTTCTTCAGAAGCAGCGGGAGCAGGAGATCCCTGTCCTCCGGATCCACTTCGGCAAGGATCTCGGAGTTCGGGGGGACGCCGGGGAGGCCGTACTTCTTGCAGAGCTTCAGCTTGAGGTTCTGCAGGGATGCCCTGTCGCGGATCCCCCCGGATTTGGCCGCGGCGATTATGTCGGCTGCGAGGGATGATACGCCGGGATCAGCCATAATACACGTTTCCGACGTCTTTGGAGGGCTTCTCCTCCTCCGGGGCATCCCCTATCAGATCCATATACTGGATCGCCGAGGAATTTATGTACCGCATCGTGCCGCCGTCGAGCTCGAAGACCATGGCGGTGCTCCCGCCCATGACTGTGATGCCTCTGAGCGTGCCTTCCGTTATGCCCTCCTTCCCATGGTGGACTACGAACCTGGATCCGGGCGCTATCGCATATCTGTCTGCCATATCACAGCCTCTCGGACATGAGACCCTGGAAATGCGCCACCGTCTTGCGGTAGTTCTCCATCGCCATCTTCACGTTGGACTCCGCGAACGCCCAGGCCTTGGAGAGGTCCCCGAACCTTATGCGGTACCCCTTGCGGATCTGGCCGTCGCATTCGACGTCCATCGTCTCCAGTATGTCCAAGGCCTTGAGCTTGTTTATATGGCGGTAGACGGTCGGTTTGGTCGTCCCAAGGAGGGCAGCCAGCTCCTCGGCGCACCACGCCTTCGACGGGAAAGCCATGAAATAATCCATGAAAAGGCGGTAAGGGACGCTTTCCCTGACCCCGATCGCGCTTGTTTTGGGGTCATACCCTTTGGGCAGATAGCCTATCTGCGTGAGGAATGTCTCGGCCACGATGTCGGGATCCGAAATCCCCACGAGCGGCGTGTTGCTGACGACCTGCATCTCGAACAGTGGTCTCACCTTTGGGCATCGGATGCGCTGTAGATTTAATTATTTTAGGTCGGAGCGCAACTGGATCCGATGCGGGAAGATGATCCGCTCAGATGGAGGTCATCAGCCTGTCCACGGCGAGTATGACGCTTTCGGTGGGGATGACGCGGGACACAGGTATGGCCAGGATCTTCTCCACTGTCGGCGCGACTATGGGGGCGCAGACGACTCCGAGAGCGCCGTCCCTCTCCGCGCGGACCGCGGCGATGATGGCGTCCTCCACGGTCGAGACCGGATATTCCTTCACGGTCACGCTCATCCCGTTGAAATCCACGGATTTCGGCAGGTTGTCGACCACGTTGGTGGACGCTATGACGGCGATGAAGCGCTTGACCTCCGGTTTGGACAGCACTTTGAGCGCTTTTACGACCTGCCGGACGGTGCGGAGATTGGGCTCCCTGCGGTCCTCCAGAAGCTTGTACATGGTGCTCTGGGAGATCCCCGCCTGCTGGCAGAATTCGTTGAGGGAGATGTCAAGCTCGTTCTCGAGGATATCGCGGAAGGCCTTCTGGAATCCGCCTTCCTCCCTCAGCATACCAGAGATGAGATCGGACACTGTCATGCCGCTTTCCTCGCGAAATCGGCCGCGTTCGTCCCGGCTATGCATCCCTGCCCGACGGCTTTGGCCACCTGCCACGGCCTTCCGGCGACGTCCCCGCAGGCGAACACCCCCGGGACCTCGGTGGAGCAGTCTGCCCCGACCCTGATGGTGTCGTCCACCTCGGGCATGACGCCCAGATCCATCGCTATGTCCGCGGAGGATTTGGCCCCCAGCTCGATGAAGACCCCGTCCGCTTCTATGCGCGTGCCGTCCTCCAGAACCAGATACTCCGCTTTCCCGCCGCCTTCGACAGCTTTGGGCTTGGAGCCGTGCATGATCGCCCCGGCGGCGACGGCTTTCTCGGCCAGATGCCTGTCCGCTTCCTGATCCCATGCGACCCAGTGGGTCTCCGAAGCGTAATGGGTCATCAGCTCCGCGGATACGGCGGCTTCCGAATCGTTCCCTATCACGGCGACCCTGCGGCCTTTATAGAAATTGCAGTCGCAGGACGCGCAGTAGCTCACGCCCTTCCCGTAGAATTCTTTCTCGCCCGGTATCCCCAGCTTCCTGCGGGATATGCCGGTGGCGATTATGACCGATCTGGCTTCGACCTCGGTGCCGTCCTCGAGCGCGAACCTGAACTTCCCGCCCTCTGCGGACGCGGATATGACGTTCTTGCCCAGGAACACGGCGCCGAAGGATTCGGCCTGGGCGATGCCTTCCGAGAGGATTTCCTCCCCCGGATGCTCGCCGGTGCCGAAATAATTCTCGATGTGCGCGCCGTGCATGGCGCTGGACGACGGCTTCCCGGCAACCAGCACCGAGACTTTCTTCCTGGAAGCGTGGATGGCCGCCTGGACCCCGGCGGGTCCGGAGCCCAATATGAATACGTCGGCGTTCATCGCTGGATTCCGAGGGCCGCTATGATGTCTTCCTTGGGCCTGAGGCCGACGAGAGAGTCCGCGAGGTTCCCGTCCCTGAATATCAGGAGGGTGGGGATGGCGCTGATGCCGAATTTGTACGCTAAGTCCTGGTTGTCGTCCGTGTTAAGCTTGGCTACCCCTACTTTCCCGTCGAGATCGGCCGCGAGCTCCTCTATTATAGGGCCCATCCTTCTGCAGGGGCCGCACCAGGGCGCCCAGCAGTCGACCAGGGCCACGGCATGCTCTTTCACGAAGCTGTCGAAATCGGATTCGCTGAGTTCGGTTACCATATGTCTCAGACCTCAATGCGAATGCACCGATAAAAAGGCATGAGTCCGGCGTGCCGGGGATGCGCCCATCGCGACGGACGCCGGGACCCTTCGGATCGTTTCAGTCGCAGTCCAGCATCTGCGACAGGCATTTCAGCCTGGGATATTCCCCGATCTTGCCGATTATGCAGTCGAGATCCTCCCCGTAAAGGTCGGAGAGCTCCATGTGGAGGAGCTCTATCCTCTCCGCCCCGCGGAAGGCCCCTTTGGCCGCCAGCTTGTTCACCGAATGCTCGTGCGGCACCACACGGTTGTCGCTGACCAGGTTGTCCGCGTGGGCGACGATCTTCTCCTCCAGGGTTCTGGGCATATAATCCCCGGACGGCAGGCCCAGCTCCTCGACGTCTACGGCATCCAGGCCGGCGCCGGTGTGCTTGCGGATGATCTCGACGATCTCCTTCGGCAGGCCCAGCTCCTCGGCTATCCCCGCACCGATGCACGCATGCATGATGGAATGGTCGACGGAGCGGCCGATGTCGTGGAGCAGGGCGCCGGCTACAACCAGATCCATGTCGGCTTCGGGGATGCGCGATGCCATCTCCTCCGCCACCGCCCTTACGGTGCAGCAATGGATTATCACGCGCCTCTTGCATCCCTTCTCGGCGAGGAGCCTCACGCATTCGGAATCGGTCGGGATTTTCGACAACCGTCTTCCCCCTCTCGTTGGGAACGACCGTGAGCTTCCCGTGGCGGTCGGAATACAGGGCCTTGCCTTCTGTGAAGCGGTCCAGGAATATCGCCAGCGCGGCTATCTCCGAGTGGGGCTGGTTCCCCACGGATACGTTGAAATCCGCGCGGTCGTAGACTTCGCGGGGAACCTTCTCTGCGCCGACGACGATCATAATGTCCTCGTCGCGGGGTATCTTCGGGAGGGCTTCGTCGACTCTCTCGCCGTACATGGTGAGATGCACCACCTTCCCTTCGAATCCGCGGATGGCGTCCTGCCATCTGACTCCGGTCTTTATCTGGTAATCCCCGCCGAATCTCTCGGCCACGCTGCGGATGTTCTCCTCCAGGACTTCGTCGTGCGTATCGACATAGATGCCTCTGGCTCCGAGGGCCCTCGAAGACAGCGCCACATGGGTGGTGACGCGCTTATCCCTTTCCGGACGGTGCCCTATCCTCATTATCCAGATGTCGGACATGGGCTTACTCTTCGCGTATGAGCTCTATCCTGTGCCCGTGGTAATCCATCTTCACCGATCTGCGGACCAGACTCTTGAGCATGGTGGACGAAAGCCCCAGGGATTCCGCCACATCGCCGGAGAACACGCCGTCCTTGCCGACTTTCTCGAGAATCTTCCGCTCGATCTCCCCGTATTCCTCATCGCCCATCATGGCCGCGGTCAGGACGTCGCTGATCTCATAGACCGGCCACTGCGCGTTTATGCTGAACGAAGTGTAATACGTGTGATAGGATTTCTCCGGATACCCGCCGTTTTTGGACATCCAGCGGGTCTCCACCAGTTTCATCTTCTCGAAGAAGACGATGGCATCCCTGCCGTCGGGACCGTATTTCTCAGCGATCTCGTCGGCGGTCCTCCACTCCAGTGTGACCTCCTTGAGGACATCCCTTTTCACGGGTGTATCAACGGACCTGAGCATAGGTACCAGCTCAGAAGGCTCATTGATCACCTTTATTCTGTTCATAGTTGCTAAAGGGTATAGAAACTATAAATAAGATAGGCGAAATACTTGCTTTTTACCCATTGGAATATTCGTAAATTATCTGTTTTTCCGCGATTTTTTGCCCGTTCAACTATTGCCGAACAACCATCCCGTTTATGCCGCCCGCCCCGGATGGAAAGGGATGCCGCGCCTGAAGGAAACGGCTCTGTCCCAACATTTATTAATCTGCCTCTGGATTCAGTCGCAATGACAGACGAAAAAGCCGAGACAGCCTGGAAGTGCCTCAGCTGCTACAGGACCTACAAAGGCCCCAACGCAGAGGAGAAGGCCCGCGCATGCTGCAACACCATCGTGCAGGGGGTCTACATCAACCAGACCAGATGGGGAAAGCACAAGTGGTACGGCCGCTGAGCC
Organism: Methanomassiliicoccaceae archaeon; assembly: GCA_016281925.1. GTDB lineage: Archaea > Thermoplasmatota > Thermoplasmata > Methanomassiliicoccales > Methanomethylophilaceae > Methanoprimaticola. The sequence goes on along the minus strand of JAEEJP010000094.1, from coordinate 447 downwards.
ACATACCCTGCAAACAATCAGACCGCCCGGTTTTTCTTCGGGCGGCCGGTTCTTTTTTGAAAAGCCTGCTGTCCAGTGAACGGCGATGCCTGATGCGGAATATCGGCGCCGCGGGCATTTGTGGATCCATATCCCAGATTACGTGGAGCCAGATCGCTGGGAAACCGTTTTGAAGTGCAGCTGATGCAAACAAAAGTTATTAATATAAGTGTTTCATTCTGGCACTTACACAAGCCGCTGTAGCTCAGTAGGTAGAGCGTGTGACTGTTAATCACAAGGTCCTCGGTTCAAATCCGTGCGGCGGCGCCATTTTTCCTTATTTCATATTTAAGTAAGTTGATTTTTCGGTCATGGAAAGACATCCAACAGATTTTTCTCTAGTATAACGTTTCTAAATTAAATTAATTAATATAGCGATAGTCCTATTTCGTACCAAAGGAATGGTGG
>JAEEJP010000093.1 GCA_016281925.1 Methanomassiliicoccaceae archaeon | reverse complement strand
TGCCTTCGGCGGCGGAATGGTACGGGAAGGGCGCGGAGCAGGGCGACGCCTTCGCGATGGAGCGCCTGGGATTCCTTTGGTCCGAAGGCATAGGGGATTCCGATCCGGATCCGGAGAAGGCCTTCGAATGGTTCCTCAGGGCCGCCATGGAGGGCGTCACCTCCGCGATGACCACGGTGGGACGCTGCTATCTGGACGGATACGGGACCGGCAAAGATGATTCGGAGGCGGCCAAGTGGCTGAAGATGGCCGCCGACAACGGCGACGAGGGGGCGTCCGACCTTCTTTCCAGGCTTCGACGTCGGATCCTCTCCTCCTCGTCCGGGACGATCACGGACACCATCTGGTTCTCCATCCCCCAGGCGGCCAGCTGGGCAAGTATCGGGCCTATCGACGCCCCCTTGTCGGTGATGTAGTATGTGACCGTCGTCCCGCCCTCCGACGTGGCCTCCCTGCGGACCATCCCGTCCGACTCCAGCTCCTTCAGCTGCTTGGACAGGATCCTCGGCGTGACCGCGCCGATGCGCCTCTGCAGCGCTGATAATCTCATGCCCCCTTCCTTGGCGAGGATGCAGAGGATGGTGGTCTTCCATCTCCCTTCGATGACCGACATGGCGACGTCCACGGCGCAGTCGTATCTGGGGCCGTTCCCGTTCATGCTTGGATATCATAATGATAGTAGATAATATTTGCCGATACTCTTATTTCAATTCGTTAGATTAACTACTTGTATCCAGTTGCCATGGAGGGTAGCATACCGGGAACGGCGCGACGATGGCCGTTCCTAAACCCGGAGGATTCGAATGGTCAAGACGGTCATACTGTATGCATCGGGGATGACGAAGAACACCAAGAGGCTGGCGGAATACATAGGCAAGAGGGTCGACGCCGACCTCTTCGACCTGAAGGAGATGACCCTCATCGACGTCAGCGGCTACGAGACCGTCGTTTTCGGAACCGGAATCCATGCCGGCAAGCCCTACAAGCCCGTCCTGAAATACGTGGAAGACAACAGGAAGTCCCTGGAGGGAAAGGACGTCAAGCTGTTCATCTCCTGCATGTACAACGACGAGAAAGGCCGCAGCCAATGCGCCAAGGTCTCCAAGGAGTTCGGAATACCCGACGCGGTCTTCTTCAACAAGAAGGAGCCGCAGATGAACGAGGACGGATTCCCCGCGTCGGTCGACGCGTTCATAGCGAGGCTCCGATGTCAATCCTCATCATCGCACTCGTGATCTACGCCGTGCTGAACCTTATCGCCATGGCGGCGTACGTCTCCGACAAGAAGAAGGCCCAGAAGGGCGAGTGGAGGACTCCAGAGTCGACGCTTCTGCTTTGGGCGTTGGTAGGTCCGTTCGGAGCCCTCGCAGGCATGTCCATGGCCAGGCACAAGACCAGGAAGGCGAAGTTCAAGCTCGTATACGTGTTCCTGGGAATCCACCTGGTCATTTTGGCTTATCTTCTTTTCACCAACATATTCTGAAGAGGGGGATTCACCCCCTCGTTTTTTCATCTGACCAAGGTCAGGGTCTTTTCGCTTCCCTGGAACAGGTGTCCGGGCAGGTCCGCAGGTTCGAGCACGTTACCGTCCGCGTCGGTGAACGCGTATCCGTAGAACGCGTTCTTTCCGATGCTGGATACGGTGCTTCCGAAGTCGATGGACGTGATATTCCCGCAGCCGCTGAATGCGCTCTTCCCGATATCCTTCACTCCTTTCGATATGACCAGCTCGCTTAGGTCCATGCACTTGAAGAAGGCATAGCTTTCGATCGATTCTACGGTTCCGGGTACGGTCAGCGAGACGATTCCGTTGCAGTAGGGGAACGCCTTGTATCCGATGGCCGACACGCCGGTCAGGTCCAGGTCGGCCAATCCGACGCTGTTGTAGAAGGAGTTCGTGCCGATCGAGATCCCGCTTCCGCTGAACGATACTCTGGTTAGATTCTTGCATTCGCTGAACGCGCTGGTGTCGATCCTGGTTCCGTTACCGAATACGTCCAGGGCCTCCAGCGCGGTGCAGCCGTAGAACGCGTATTGGGACACGGTCTTCACGGACTCTCCGATCTCCAGCGTCTCCAGCGACGTGCATCTGGCGAACGCCTTGGCCCCGATTGTCGAAACGTTCCCGAGGTCCACGCTTCTCAGGGTCTCGCAGCCGTAGAAGGCCTTGGTTCCGATGGAGGTCACCGGGAAGTATCCCGCTGTCGTTTTCACTCTCGCGGGTATGACGAGGTCGGACGGACTTCCGGAATATCCTACAACGGCCAGCTGCCTGTCGGAGGCCAGCGAGGATGTGACGGAATATTTCAGGGAGCCCTTGGTGAATGTGAATCCCTTGACGAATTTGGTGACAAGGACCAGCTTGGAGGGGGACCCGTCGAACGTATAACCGGATAGCAGGCTTGGAGTCGGATTCAGACGGGTCTTCCCGTCGGCGTCGTAGAAGGCGCATCCGGAGAAGGCTCCGGTGCCGATCTTGTTGATGCCTGATGCGAATACCACATGCTCCAGGGGACAGCCCTGGAATGCTCCCTCTCCTATAGTCTTGACTCCCTTGTCCATGACGAGGTTTTTGATTCCTCCGTGGTAGAACGCGTATCCTCCCACGGTCTTCACCTTTCCTGGGATCTCCAACGATGCGAGGGACTCGCAGTATGCGAAGGCCTTGCTTCCGATCGAAGCCACGTCGGCGCCGATGGATACGGACCGGACGTTCGTGAATCCGAAGAAGGCCTTGGCCCCCACGGAGGTTATTCCGTCCCCTATGACGATGCTGGCCGTGGCGTCCTTGAAGGCGTACCAGGGGGACGATTCGGATCCGGCGGGTATCGCTCCGTTTCCTGAGAAGGTGAGCGTGCCGTCGACCGTATCGAAAACGTACTTTACGAATGCAGGGTCGTAGACGTCGTCGGACAGGGGCGGAGGAGTGAGCCCTTCGGGGACGTGGGAGGTTCCGAATGCGACTCCGTCGAATCCCACGGTGTCGCTGCCGGCGAGGAGATACGTGTGCACGATCTCGTCCTGGTCGTCCCATGTGGTGTCGACGCCGTACCATTCGTCGTCGTCCATCTGCACCATGTTGTACATGTGGTTTGTCCATACGCTGTTGATGAGGACGCTTCCGAGGACTCCCACGCAGGGTATGTCATGGATCTGGCAGAGGGCGAGGAACATCTTCGCATATCCTTCGCATACGACGACGTGGTCCCCGCAGACGGCGTTGTACAGGCTGTAGCTCTTTTCCGATTTATCTCCTTCCTCATAATCCAGCATGGCGCATACCGCGTCGTGTATGGAGGTGACAGCGGTCAGCCTGCTCTCAGTATCTACCGGCACGGATTGAAGAACGCCCAAGACCTCCGCGTAGGCCGTCTCGTCGTACGTCTTATCATAAAGGGATGTGTGCGTCAAGGCAGCGATCACGTAGTTCCCGTTTTCGTTCGATCCCATGCCGATTTCAAGGTTCTCGTTTCCGTTGTTGCCAAGGATCCATTCGCATTTGAGCGCCCTGTAAGGGCTGGCCATGCTGTATGCTACATGGCTACGGAATTCTTTGAAGTCCATGCTGGAGTACGGATCCGGCGCATAACAGCCGGTGCCGCTTCTGGCGCTGTCGTAAATGGTCTTCTCGAGCGGATTGAGCTGGTCGTAGTACCATCCTCCGCCGGTCTCTCCGTCGGCGTCCGTGACGATGACGCAGGCCAGCGATGCTAAGGCTATGACCATGACTGAAACCAATGTCAAGCTGTACCTTTTGGCGAACGTTCCTTCGTTCATGCGGTAGGTATCGGGCTGCGTTCTTATAGTTGCTCCAAGAAAAGCCGCGAATAGATCCGATCGGCCGGAGGTCATAGCCCGCCGTGGCCGTGGAACATCATCGCCCTGCGGAAGCGCTCCTCGCCCATCCTCTTGCGGACGGCCTCCATGCGCTCGTCCGGATCGTCCGGGAGCCCGAGCTCCTTGGACAGGCTTTCGATGATCTTGTCCAGCATTAGGGAAAGCTGCTCCTGCTCCTCGGCGGTCAGGACCTCGAAGGCTTTTGTGGCGCCGTTCCTGGGGGCCTCCGCCTCGCGTCCCTTCTCCGTGAGCCTGACTATGATGCGCCTGCGGTCGTCCTCGGCCTGCTCGCGGACGATGTATCCCTCCTCCTCCAGCCTGATCAGGGACTGGTTCAGGGATTGCTGCCTTATGCCGAGTATCGTCGCCATGTCCGCGGAGGAGGCCTCCCCGGCTATCTTCAGGAATGCCAGGACGCGGCCCTGGCCCGCTAGCGGGTCCAATCCTC
>JAEEJP010000092.1 GCA_016281925.1 Methanomassiliicoccaceae archaeon | reverse complement strand
CACCTTCCATACCCCCCACGGAAAGGTATCATACGTGAGCGACACCGAGTTCACTGAGGAGATCGCGGAGCAATATATCGGGAGCAGGGTGCTCATCCTCCCTACCACGACCCCTCGCGGGAACAGGATCAAGTACCACATGTGCACCGACGACGCCGTGGAGTTCGAGAGGATCGTCAAGCCCGAGCTGGCTATTTTTGTCCATCTGGGCGTCGTGATCATACGGGCGGGGGCGGACTCGGAAGCCAGATACGTGGAGGACTCCACGGGGGTCCCGACGATCGCCGCCCGCGACCGCATGGTCCTGGACGTGGGGGAGTCGCTGTCGATATCCGACGCCCCTTGCTTCGACGACGAATGGATACCGCCGTCGTCGGTGTGACAGCCGCGAAGAGAGGCTCTCGTACAACGCCGCCGTGTCTTCCGCCGAGGACTGGTTGAACGCGTACATCCCTCCGTCGTAGGAGATCGCAATGCATGGATCCACTTTCACATACGACGCCAGCTGGTATCTTCCGAACAGGTCGTTCTTGAACGTCCCGCTGGCTATGTATCCGTCCGCATAGCCCATGACGCGCATCCCCTTCGGAAAGTCGTCGAAATACTCGCAATCGTCGATCTCGTCGTAAGGGAAATAATGGTCGAACATCGGAGCTTTCACGGTGATCCCCTCCTCTCCCATGGAGATCTCGACGGACCCGGTGCCTTCATGGCCGAACATGTACATCGAAGGGACCAGGGCTATCGCGGATACCAGGATGACTGTCAAGACGCGCTTGGACGGGGTCATCAGCGGCAGACGTTCCTTGCGCCTAGGCTTGCGGACTATAGGGATAAATATCATCGCTATCGAGACGGCCATCAGGACGAATCCTAGCACCATATGGCTCAACAGGATGGCGATAGAGAACAGCAGGAGCGTCATGCTGGCGGTCAGCCATGGCCCGTATCCGGACGCCACCGACCTGGCCTCCTCTTCGGTCATGCTGCCCCAGTTCACGCCGATGTTGAGATACTTGTACCATTCCCCATGCAGCCACATGTACAGGCCGCAGCAGATCATCGGATAGCAGCAGAACAGGGATACGGCCGCCAGGATCAACGAAGCCTGGCTATAACCCGAGACGAGGCACCACACGGTGAGGATCGAAGGCACCGCAATAGCCAGCACGACATATGCCTTGGCCGTCTTGTCCATGCGCAGACAGCGCGTTGAAGATAAAAATCGATATCGGCGAATCGCCCTTAGACGATACTTCACGTCTTCGTCCACACGGTACGACTCCAACGCCTTCCTGACAGTCATGCGCCTGGTGTCCACGTCGAGGCCGTTGTCCCCTTCCAGATAGCCCATGGTCTCCTCCGGATGCTTGGCAAGGCAAGTGGCCAGACACCATGCCTTCCCCATCTTGAAGTAATAGCCGTCGTCATGCGCCGAATCCAGCTCCTCCAAGACGTCCTGGAAATGGGCGTCGTCGAGGAAATGCTGCATCATCATGACGGCCGCGAACCTCATGCGGAACTCCCCTCCCTGCTCCAGATTCTCTACCAGGTATTCCCAGAGGCGCCCCTTCTCCCGCTCCTTGGGCTTCCATGTGGAGCAGAATGAATCGCACACCGACCAGTTGTCAATGAGCGGGAGGAACCCGTCGTACAGCCGCAGGCGTTCCTCCAGAGGGACCTTCGCATATGCTATGACCATCCCCCGGAGCATGTAGTCCTCGAAGTATTCGGGCTCCCATCCCTCCAAGTATCCGCACCAGTCCTCCGCCGCTATGCGCTTGGCAAGACGCCTCAGGGAAGGGATCCTGGCTCCCAGGAACGGATGCCTGCACGGCGTCAGCGACGCTGAGAACTCCGCGTTGGAGTCGTCCCTCAAAGACAAAAGCTCCTTCCTTGCGTCCATCGCGTCTCCTTAAGGCGGTACCTGTATGAAAGGATGCCCGCGGCCACGAAGAACACGAGGAGCCCGACCGTTATGTATGCCATGGTATGGTCCTTCTTGACGACCTCCTCCTCGTCCAGCAGTTCTATATCACTATAGTCTTTAGACCATTCGCCCTGATGCGCCGAAGTGACGTAGTACTTCACCGACGACAGGTCCACGCCCCGGAACGCCTCCTCCATGCCGTAGGGCTTGGAACAGTACGCCTCTATCTCCTCCACGGCGGAGCAGTTGGAGAACGCCCCGGAGCCCAGCGACTCCAGACACTCCCCCATGACCACGCATTCCAGCAAAGGCGACGCCCCTGAGTTGCCGAAGGCCTCGATCCCTACGGATTCTACGTTGTTCAGATCCACGTACAGGATGGAGCGGCAGTTGAAGAACGCCCTGTCGCCTATCCTCTCGACCGAATCCGGAATGGTCATGGACCCCAGAGACGAGCATTGCCCGAAGCAGTCCGCCGGGATCTCGGATATGGACTTCCCGAGCTTCGCCCCCAGCAGACTGGAGCATCCGTAGAAGGCGCCGTCGCCTATGACCTTGACGCCGTCCGGAAGGGCGACCTTGGCGAACGTCTTGGATATGCACCCCTTGAACGCCCCTGCGCCGAGGAAAAGCAGCGAATCCGGAAGCGACGGCCCGGAGAGGAACGAGCAGTTCCTGAACGCCTCGTCCCAGATGCGCTCGACGGAGTCCATGCCGAACAGAGTCCTCAACGTGGACCCGAAGAAGGCCCTGGTCATGACATCCGTCACCGTGGAGGGAATCTCAGCCGTCTCTAAGTTGTAATCCGTGTACTTCAGGCCGTATCCTTCCGCGTCTCCGCGCATGAACGCCGCGTCTCCTATGTACTTCACGGCGTACTCGCCCCCTCCAGCGGACACCGCTTTAGGGATCTGCACGTAGACGCCGGTGACATACCTGTGGACGACTGCGGCGTCGCCTATGATGTAGTAGTAAAATGAAAACGGGTCCTTCTTGTACGCGCCCTCGTAGAGGTACATCTCCATCGGGACGGAATCCTGGCCCCATCCTTCGGCGCCGAAGAGCCGGTGGACAGTCACCGCGGAAGGGGCCTGGCCGGAGAACTCCGGGGCGTCCCCAAGGAAATAGACGTCCGCCACCGCGCAGGACCATCCGTCCCACGAGAAGGCCTTGACCGTAGGCGGGACCACGATCGCGGATGCGTTCCTCACGTCGTTCAGCGCGCCCTGCGATATCCCGACGACGGTAGCGGACGAGAACGACGAGGGCACGAAGAACACGCCTCCCAGGCAATCGACCGAGACCGATGACAGAGAGGCGGAGCGGCCGTCCTCCGACATCCCCGACACGGACGCCTCCCCGT
>JAEEJP010000091.1 GCA_016281925.1 Methanomassiliicoccaceae archaeon | reverse complement strand
GATCTTGCCGATCTCGCGGTTGAGCTCGGATTTGATGCCTTCTGCGTTCTCCAGTCCCAGCTCGGCGATGATTTCCTTCTCTTTCTTGGCTGTTTCGGGCTCGACCCTGCTGCCGATCAGGAAATTCTCGGATTCCACCGAGTTCACGCTCTCCGCGGCCGCGTCGGCGAACCTGTCAAGCATGTCGAAGACGTTCTCGCAGAGGGGGCATATCTCCTCCGCCCCGGACTCGATGCCGTTTCCGGCGAGGGCCTCGCGGATCAGCCTCCCGCGGACGTCGTTGGTCATATTGGTCCCGAGCTTCCCGAACATGCGCCCGAGGCAGCGGTCGCAGAGGCCCATCGCGGCCAGTTTCTCCGCGGCTTCCAGATTGCCGGCGATCCATTCCTCCATCGGAACCCCTCAGATGTCGAACCCCATCTCGCTTATCCTGAGCATGGGGCGCTGGCTTTCCATGTAATGGTATACGGTGGCGTGCTCGCTCCCGTGGATCAGGAGCTCCACCGCATGCTTGGCGACCGGCAAGCTGACGCTGTTGCCTATGAGTCCGACCGTGTTGCCGTAGATGACCATGTCGCAGCCGGTGAGCTCTTCGATGAGCCTGCGCGTTTTCCCGTCCTTCCCGATTATGCGGCCTCTCACGCGGGCCACCTGGTTGGCTCCCACGGCTTCCTTAATGTCCACGATTTCGAGGTACTCGTCGTCGTCGAAGAGCCTCATGGCCTTGTCCGGGTTGAACCCCCTTCCGACGGCCTTCACGACGTCGATTATCTTCAGCGCCATGACGGGGTCCTCCAGCTCGACGTCGTCGTGGATGATCACCTCCCCGTCTTCCGTGTTGATCTCCAGCTTGATCCCGGAGATGTCCTGAAGGGCCTTCTTGGTCTCTCCGCCCTTCCCTATCAGCGTCCCTACCCTGTCGGCGGGCACTCTTATCGATCTCATTCCTCTTCCTCTTCCTCTTCGTCGTCGCATCCGTTCAGCGCGCAATCCAGGATTTTCTCGTCTTCTATTATGTCCGCGCCTCTCTGCCTGAAGAATCTGTTGACGTTCGCTATGTCCCTTATCAGATATTCCTTGGCGTTGTAATGGTCGCGGGTCATGGCCTGGCCGACGTCGATGAGTATGGGCTGCCCGTCCAGCATGAGGATGTTGTACTCGCTGAGATCCCCGTGGACCAGATGCGCATCCTGCCAGCCGTCTATTATGAAGGACGTGACCTCGTCGTAGATGTCGGTGGGGTCCTCCAGGACGCAGTCCTTGAGCTGGGGCGCCGGCCCGTTCTCATCCCCTATGTATTCCATCAGCAGGCAGTTGTTCTCAAACGCTATCGGCTCCGGCACCGGGATCTCCGCGTCGTAGTATCTCAGGAGGTTCTTGTACTCCTTGTTGACCCAGGCGTATATCATCTTCCAGCGGTTGCCGCTGACCCCTTTGAATCTGGGGTCGCCCTCTATGTATTTCGATATCCTTTTGAACGTGGAAGTGGAGGTCCTGAAGATCTTCAGAGCCAGCCCGTCCCCGTCCGCGTCCGTTGCATAGAAGACGTTCCCCTCTTTCCCCGTGGAGATGGGATAATGCACCTTGTCCAGCAGGCCGTCGGACATGAGATCGTAGATCGTCATGAGGGTCTTCTTGTCGAAGACCTCGCCGTCAGTCTGCCTTTCGTCTCCCGTTCTGTTGGTCTTAAGGGCATCCACGTGCTTCTCGAGGTATGCATACTTCTCTTCGTATGACGGCATGCGGATCCCCTCGGATCTCAGAAGATGTCCAGGTTCTTGGGCACTTTGTTCTTCTTGCTGAGGTTGACCGCCTGGGTTCTGGTGTATCTGAACCTTATGTCGCATTTGTCCGGCTGGAAGTCCCAGACCGAGACGATGAGCAGGTCTCCCTCTCTGATCCACATTCTTTTCTTGATTTTCCCAGGTATGCGCCCCACGCGGGACACTCCGTCCTCGCACATGACCTTGATCTTGGATGCTCCCAGGAGCTGATCGGCTATGCCGAATATCTCTCCCTCTTTGATGTTGGGCATGCGGATGCGGGACACATCCTCCTCGGTGCTTTCCATAGGCTGCTCGCTCATTGCCATCTCCGCCTATCATGAATCGACGTTTTATAAAAACATAACCATTTTTCGGTGAACAGCCCGGCGTAAAACCCGGTGCCAGACCTTGGAAATGCGCGGGCCTTCGGAAACAATTATAAACGATGCTGTGATGGGTCATATTGCGCTCCAGTGGTGTAGTGGCCAATCATTCAGCCCTTTCGAGGCTGATACCTGGGTTCGAATCCCGGCTGGAGCACTTTGGATCATCTTTTGGGTTCCATCATCCTTTCGCGCATTTTCCCGCTTTCTTCGCAGAGATCGTCCAGATCCACGTCGTCAGTGGCGTAGACCTTCGGGAATTCCTTCTCCGCCAGCAGCTTGTCGCCGAGATATCTGTCGGGGAAATCCCCGCTGTCGGCGAATCCTCTGTCCCACCTGTCCGCCAGGTCCAGAACGGCCTGGATGCCTTTGTCGTAGAATACTCCGGCGAGGACCGCGCCGACGGTGGCGCTGCCGGATATGACTGCGATGTTGCTCCCTCTGACGGCGATCTCCGAACCGTTGAACGACAGGGAAAGTCCGTTGCTGTCCTTGACCAGGCTCATGCACTGGTAATCGGTATGGTCGTTCCCGATGTACGCCGTCCCGTCCAGATCGATGCCGTTGTTGCGCCTGAGATCCAGCAGCCTGTACGCTTTCTTGCTGGCGGTCATGGGCTGGCAGGATTCCATGGCGAGCCTGCCTTCGTCCGGCATGCCGTCCCCCAGGAAGTGGTCCAGCTTCTGGATTATCTTCACGTCCCTGCTGTCCAGGCTGGTGGGGACGTTGAACTGGTAGGTTATATCCGGGACCTCCAGTGAATTCATTTCGGATGCGAGGTCTCTGAGCGCTTTGGAGCCGATGCGCCCTATCTGCCCTGTGGCATAATCGTATTCGGTGCATTCCGATTCGCACAGGGGCGCCCCGAGCTTCTCTTCGAGAGCCATCAGAGCCTGGCCGAACGACGAGGTGGTGATGTAGGTCGGCATGAGCTCGGAAAGATATACCATCGCCGCCGGCGCGTTGTCCACCAGCCTCAGGGATTCTTTGGCGGTCTTATAGATAAGATAATTGGTGGCGCCGTAGGCTTTCAGGAATGGCAGAGCGAATTTCGGGACTTCGCCGGCCACGGAGTCGTCCCTTCCCAGGACGTATGTGACGAGGCTGTCGTATCTGCAGAGGAGATCGTAGAAATGCCCCCCGTCCGGGATGAAATGGGCGCATATGTCCCTCAGGCTGTCGTTGCGGGCCAGGAATCCCCTGCAGCCGCATACGAACATCTTCTCGGCGACCAGGCCGAGCTCCATCGTGGGGTCGAACTCTCCTGCCATGCCCCTCACTCCAGGGACGCGTCGACCTGCACGGACAGATCGTACGGGCCGTCCAGGGGCCTGCCGTCCGCGTAAAGCCTTTTGTCCTTCATGACCACGCGCCCGTCGGCGAATTCCTTTATGGTGGCGACTATCAGCGGAAGCTCGCGTCTGGCCCCGTCTTCCCTTATCTTTCTGAACAGCGGCTCTTCGGCGCCTTCCTCGGCCTTGATCTCGTCCAGAGTGGACGTCTCCAGCTTTCTCCCGAGGCTCTCCCAGAGGGCGTCATATTCCCCTCCGCGGATCGGGAAGGAGCAATACGTGAGCGGCGCTCCTCTGTCCCACTCTTCGGTGCAGATGTGCATCATCGCGCCCTGGCGGTCGGCTTTCTCGGCGATGAGCTGCCAGATGACCTCCTGCCAGGTGCCTTTGGGGCCGTCCGGCAGGGCAGGATGGAGGTTCAGCATGTCATACTGCCTGCAGGTCTCGTCGTCCATCCACATCATATATCCGGCCAGTATGCCCAGGTCGAAATCGTAGGCCGAGGTTTTCTCCCTCAGTAGCCTCCCGTATTCCGCTCTCCATGCCGCCTCGTCGCTTTTCCTCAGCTCAGGCATGAACTTCTTCCAGGACACGGTCACCAGCGGAATCCCGTATCCGCGGACCATATCGAAGAACATCTGCCTCTGCTCCTTCTTGGGGTTGTCTTCCTCCTCGTTGTCCCAGTTGCAGAAAACGAAGGGGATCTCGACATCCAGGACGCCCTCGTCTCTCTTGTCCATGACCGCTTTGAGAAGATTGCGGGACCCGGGGCCCCTTCCAGTGGAGAACCATCCTAACCTGAGCATCGTTCCCCCATGATTGAACAGGGATATAGAATTTCAGACGTCGAACACCACCGTAACGGAGGGCGTCTCCCTGTCCACCTCCATCATATGGTAGGTCACGGCTTTGACCTCGGACTTTATCCTGTGCCTGGATCTGTCCAGCTTCTCGCCCTCGGCCGCGCAGCGCACCCTATTCCCGTCTATGGACACGCGGATATGCTTCAGGATGAGGTTGTCGCAGTCCTCTATGAAAAGCAGCTCTGAAAGGAAAGAATAGAGCATGTCCTCGTCGTCGATGCCTTCAACTTCGAATTCCGTGCGCTCAGATTCTCCTATGCCGGAAAGATCCACCGTCTCGTTGAACAGGGCGAACCCCGCGTTGGCGAAGCATTCCTCCAGAGTGCTTCCGAAAGCCTTCACCATCATGTCTGCGGTGTGGTCGATGAGGACGTATCTCTCCATGCGCCGTAATCCCTCCCCGCCGTTTTTAACGTTGCCGGGACAGGGGCACATTGAAAAGCCGGCGCGGCGTTCCCCTGCCATGGACGACATATTCTCCAGGGCGGAGAGATTCGCGGAAAGCGTCTTCTCGGGGGATTCTAGCGGCCACGACATATACCATACTCTTAGGGTGCATGCCGCAGCCAGGAAGATATGCGGGGAGGAAGGCGGGGACGAAAGGATCGTCCGCCTCGCGGCGCTGCTCCACGACGTGGACGACCCGAAGCTGTTCGGAGACGCCGGATACGCGAACGCCGTCCGTTTCATGGATTCCGAGGGGCTGCCCGGAGAAGAGCAGGAAAGAATAGTCCGCATCATCTCCCAGATATCCTTCAAAGGCTCCGGATCCGCGGTGCCGGACACTCTGGAAGGGAAGATCGTCCAGGACGCGGACAGGCTGGATGCCATAGGCGCGATAGGCATAGCGAGGGCGTTCGCCTACGGCGGGAGCAGGGGCCGCCCCATGCACATCCCGGGCGAAAAGCCAAGAGAATCCATGACCGAAGCCGAATATAGGTCGGAAGGCACGACGCTGAACCACTTCTATGAGAAGCTTCTGAAACTCAGGGAGCTGATGAACACGGATTCGGCAAGAGAGATGGCGGAAAGACGCCACGCATACATGGAAGGCTTCCTGGCCGAATTCCTCGGGGAGTGGGACGGGAGGGCATAACGTTCCATGTTAATCGTAGAATTCATGCGTTTTTCGTATTATCGCTTATAATTGACGGACGAATTTTTCTTTTGACCTGTATTTTTACGCAAAATTTCTTAATATACTACTATATTCGGGGCCCTATGCGCATAACTATAGTCGGATGCGGGTCCATCGGTCAGATGCTGGCCGAAGCCGCTGACGAAATGGCCGAGGTGAAAAGGATCTATCTCACCGACGTCAACAAAGAGAAGGCGGAGCGTCTGGCTTCGAAGATGAAGAAGGCCATCGTGGTCGAGAACGTAGAGGAAGAGCTGTACCACTGCGATCTGGTCATCGAATCTGCCACCCAGGAAGCGGCCAAATCCATAATCCCCAAGGTGGTGGCGAGAGGCGTCGACATCATGGTCATGTCCGTGGGCGCGCTGGTTGACGACGAATACAGGAAAGGCGTGACCGAGAAAGCCGCGGAATGCGAGGCGAAGATCTACATCCCGTCCGGAGCGGTGTGCGGGACCGACGGCCTCAGATCCTCATCCATGGGCAAGCTGGATGAGGTCGAGCTCATAGCGATCCAGGGGCCCAAAACCCTCTCCGGCGTGGATTATGTCATCAACAAAGGGATAGACGTCGGGAAGCTCACCGAGAAGACCGTGGTCTATTCCGGCACCGCCAGGGAAGCCGTCCAGATGTTCCCCAAGAACGTCAACGTGGCGGCGACGGTGAGCCTTCTGGGCATAGGGTTCGACAGGACCAAAGTGACCATCGTCATGGATCCCGACACCCACAGCAACTCCTACGAGCTGAAGCTCAAAGGGGAGTTCGGCGAGATGGACTGCAGCACCTACAACGTGCCCGCCCCGGAGAACCCGAAGACATCGTATCTGTCGGCGATGTCCGCGATTTCGGCCCTAAAAAGGATAGTCAGAAACGAATGGATAGGCATCTGAGCCTGCCGGCGGGCGGGAAACCCCGGCGGAATGCCGCAGGATCCCGTCCCCGATCGGACCGGCCGGAACCTGGGTCCTGCGATCATAGCACGGCCTTCATTTCGGCATCCCAAAATATTTCATGGCGCCTCCGCATTAACCGCCATGGCAAAGACAAGGGCCGAGAGGCTCATTTCGAATGCGGATGGCATGGACGCTGTCGTCATAGCCAACGATGGCGAACCGTTTCTGGATTCCACGTTCTGGTATCTGACGGAGCAGACTTCCGGCACTTTCGAAGGATCCTTCGCTGTCGTCAGGAAAGACGGTTCGATGGACGTCATAGTCAGCGTATTGGAGGAGGAATCCGCCAACGCCGGCAAGGGGGACGTGCGCGTGTACCATGACCGCGAGGAGAGGGAGAGATTCATCAGGGATGCCCTTTCAGGATGCTCCAAAGTGGGATTCAACATGCATTCAGCGACCTACGCCGCGGTCCAGTACATTAAAAAGGTGGCGGGAGAGTTCGAGCCCGTGGACGCCGGGAAAGCCATAGGCGACACCGTGTCCGTCAAAGACGCCAAAGAGATCGAAGCTACGAGGCGCGCCTGCGGCATCTCATCGAAAGTCGCCGCCGAAATCCCGGATTACCTTTCCGAAGGCGTCTCCGAAAGGGAGGTCGCCGCGAGGATGGACAGCAGGATAAGGGAGCTCGGAGGAACCGGGAACGCCTTCGACACCATCGCCGCATTCGGCGAATACTCGTCGCAGCCCCACCACATGCCCTGCGATTACAGGCTTAAGAAAGGCGACACGGCGCTGTTCGACTTCGGTTCCAAATATGACAGATACTGCTCCGACATGACCCGCACCGTCTTCCTCGGGAAGCCGCCGGAGATCCTGGAGAGAGCGTACGAGATCGTGAGGGAAGCCCAGGCCGCCGGGATCGGAGAATACCGCGACGGAGCCGAGGCCAAAGCCGCGGATCTTGCGGCCAGGAAGATAATAGATGACTCCGAGTTCAAAGGGAAATTCATACATTCGTTCGGCCACGGCATAGGCATGGACGTCCACCAGGACATATCCGTGTCGCCGAGGTCCGATCAGATACTCCGCGCCGGCAACATCGTCTCCGCCGAGCCCGGCATCTATATCCCCGGGGTAGGCGGCATCAGGATAGAAGACACCTGCCTGATCACAGAAAATGGATGCGAGATACTCACTTCCTTCGACCATTCGTTCACGGTGGTATGATGCAGAAGCAGATTCTCGTCAGAGCCGAGGACTCCCAGGACATCCTCCACAAAGCAGTCGAAAGGATGCAAGACCTGGGCGCGGAATTCTGCGACGCGAAATCCCAGACTGTCAGAAGCATCGGGATAAGCTCCATGGACGGGGAGCTCAAGCAGCTCACCAGGAAAAGCACCGGCGGGGTGTGCCTCAGGGCATGGGCCGGAGGCAGATGGGGATACGGGACGGTAACGTCGTTCGACGCGGAAGCGGTCATGAAAGCGGCCGAAGATGCCGTCAGGAACGCTTCCGGGGAAAGGAAATCGGACCTTGCCCTGGAGCCTTCGGCGATAAGGAAGCATATGCCTGCCCAGGTGAGGATACACCCCGATTCCGTCGGCCTGGACGAGAAAATCCAGGCGGCGCTCGACCTTGACAGGGCCCAGGCGATAGACGACCGCATCGCCAACCGCATGGGCTCCTACGCCGAGGAGATAAAAGAGAACGCCCTGGTGAATTCAGCGGGCTCCGATCTCAGCTGGGAGGAGGTCCGCACGCTGTGCAGGGCGATGTCGATAGCCTTCGACGGAAACTCGATGGAAAGATATTACGAAGGGCCGGACAGCACGTTCGGATACGAGACCGTGAAAGACGCTGATCTGGAGGGCATCGGAAGGAAAACCGCGGAAGAGGCCCTGAAAACCCTGTCCGCCAAAAGAGCGCCTTCCGGCAGCCTCACGGTGATCTCCGACCCGATGGTCTCCGGGCTGCTCGCCCACGAAGCGATGGGGCACGCCTCCGAAGGCGACGAAATCACCAAGAAACGCTCCTTCCTGACCGGGGCGATCGGAACTAGAGTGGCCTCGGACATCATAACCATGTACGACAACGGAACGGTCCCGGGCGCCCACGGATCGGTGCCCTTCGACGACGAGGGAACGCCTTCGTCATGCACCAAGATCATAGACCGCGGCATCTACAGCGGATATATGCACAGCCTCGAAACGGCCTCCCAGCTCGGATTCAGGCCCACCGGCAACGGAAGGGCGGAGAACTTCGGCAAAAGAACCTGGGTAAGAATGACGAACACCTATTTCGGGCCCGGGGACTGGGACAAGGACGAGCTCATAGCGGACACCAAGCACGGGATAATCTGCGACAAAATGGTCAACGGCATGGAGGACCCCGTGGGGGGATGCTTCGAGGCCAAATGCCTCAGAGGATTCGAGATCGAGAACGGCGAGATCAAAGGCATGCTGAGGTCCTTCACGCTCACGGGGAAATCGGTCGAGATCCTGTCCTCCGCCGACGCTCTCACCAAAGAAGTAGTGCTGGACGGCGGAATGTGCGGGAAAGGCATAGAGGACTGGGTCAGAGTGTCCTCCGGAGGCCCACACATGCGCGCCAGGATGATAGTGGGGGGAGGCCAGTGATCTATCCGGACGACAGGGCAATAAAGGCCATGGAGAAGTACGACCAGGCCGAAGTTTACGTCAGCAGAGCGGTCGTGAACACGGTCTACATAGACGGCTCCAAGATCAGCAACATCGAGACCAAAACCGACGAAGGGATGATGTTCAGGATGTCCGAGGGCCGCAGGATGGGGAAATCCTCGGTCTCGCTCGATTCGCCCGGCGCCGCCGCAAGCTGCCTGGAGATGGCCGATTCGGTGCTGCGTTTCTCCCCCGAGAACGCCGCCTTCAAAGGATACGCCCAGCCCGGCCGGGCCAAAATAGCCGCGCCGGACGTCTGGGACAGGAAAGCCGAGAACATAACTCCGGAGGAACTGAGGGAACTGGCGAAATGCGTCATCGAGAACTGCAGGGTCAGCATCCCGAGGGCCCAGATCCGCGTCTCATGCATCGAATCCAGGACCGTCAACGGGAACGGCGTCGACGTGGGGCACAGGAGCACCCTGGTCTACGGGCATTTCACCTCGATGGCCGACATCGACCATCCCGGCGAAGGGATGGAGACATTCCACGGCACCCATCTGACCCTGGATCCGGTCCTGATCGGCCGCAATCTGGCCAGAAAAGCCGAGGCTGCGGCCACATGCAGGGAATTCAGAGGGTCCGAGAAGCTGTCCATGATCCTCCCGCCCAGCGAGCTGGGGGACATGCTCATATCGTCGGTAGGCTCGGCGGTCAACGGAGAGAACAGGAAATACGGGAGGAGCCTGTGGAAGGATTCCCTCGGCGAGAAGGTCGCCTCGGACTGCATAACCATGGTCGACGACCCGACCGTCAGCGCTCCGCTGTCCTGCGCGTTCGACGACGAAGGGGTCCCTGCCGAAAGGCGCCCGATCATCGAGAACGGGATCCTCAGAGGTTTCCTCAGGGACACTTTCTGCGGGGACAGCACCGGAAACGGGATGAGGAGGTCCAGCGTAGAGCCTCAGGGCGCCTATGACAGGACCCCGACGATAAAACCCCTGAACCTTACCGTGAAGCCCGGGAGCAAAAACGCGGAAGACATCGTCGCCCAGACCGAGAAAGGGATACTCGTCGAGAAATTCGCATGGCCGGAAGCCGACGAGCTCACCGGGAGATTCGGCCTCAACGTCAGATGCGGCTACATCATCAGGAACGGGGAGATAGCCGGCGTCGTGAACAACGCCCTGCTGATGGGGAACATGCTGGACGCCGTAGCGAACGTCGAGGCCGTCGGGAACGACCCTGCCCAGATGGGCGTAGTAACCGTCCCGACCATGAGCTTCTCGGGGACCGAGCTGGTAGGGAACTGAAAATAAGAAGCCGCGGCTCGGAATATGGATGCCGCGGCGGCCCTCTCTTCAGGGACGGATCTGCTTGAACAGGTCCTCTTCGCTGATTATCCTTATCTTCTTCCCTTTCTCGCGGAGCTCCTCGGCCATGGCGACTTTCCCTCCTCCGCCACCGAACTTGAACCTGCTGACGCCGAGATTGCCAACGAAAAGATAATCCAGCCCGATTGTGACCCTCATTTTGTTGATTGCGCCTTTGGATTCGAGGATTTTCCTGATCTCCGAGTCGGTTCCGCGCTCGAATTCTCCCGCAAGGCAGAAAGTCTTCCCTTTGAGCTCGATCCTGTCGAACTCGTCGCTGTCCGGATCCAGGATCTCCTTGAACTCCTGGATGAGGCTTTTCTGCTCGGCGGAGGAGATCATGTTGTCCTTGAGGGCTTCCGTTATCGCGGTGTATATCTTATCATACGGATAAACGCCTGATAGGTAATCATTCTCCTTCAGCCAGCCCTTCAGATACATTCCTTCCGGCCTGCTTATGACGCCGTCGGCGGCGATCCCGCGTATGATGCCCTGCAGAAACTGTATGGCAGAGGCGCTGTCGCTGTAGAATTTGTTCTTGCCGATGGCGCTGGCGATGTTCATGAGATCCTTCTGCTCGTATGCGGTGATGATCCCGTCGTCCAGGGCCTTGTCCAAAGCGGTGATGATGCGGTCGAACAGGGGATATTCCCTGAGATCCATGTTCCTGCCGATCCATTCGCGGATGCATTTTATCTCGTCCGGAGAGATGTCCCTGTCGGCCGTTATCCCCATGACTATGCCGTAGATCTCGTTCAGCCTGGCCACCAGATCGCTGTCGGCTTCGGCGGATTCGTTTTGGTCATAAGTCCGGATTTCGGTATCCTCTATGCCGTATTTCCCTTCGAGATGCTCGAACAGGGCCTGCGTGGCGGAAGCGTCTCCTATGGCGCTGCGCCCCAGATATTGGCAGCCTATGGTCTTGGAGAGCTCTTTGAGGCTGTATGAGGGGGCGGCCATGAGCTTGCGGCTGAGCTTCAGCGTGTCTATGTACCTGAATTCCGGGGCCGCGATGCCGTAGCGCTCCAGTGACCTGGAAAGGACGGCCAGATCGTACTTCGCGTTGTGGCTGACGATGACGCAATCCCGCAGATAACCCTCTATGTTAGGCCAATAATCCGGCAGCGTCGGGCACTTCTCTATGCCGGCGATGTTTATCCCGGTGACGGCCGCGTTGCGCTCGTCTATCCTGTCCTCGGGATTGATCTGAGAATGCATCTTGCCGGCAACCTTGCCGTCCCTGACTATGACGATGCCTATCGAGCAGATAGAATTCCCGCGGGAATTCGGGGTCTCTATGTCCAACGCTACGTAATCCATCATCGGCCTCGGGGCTAATCTGTCAGCATTCGGTTTAAGGATTGCTGTCCGCGGACGGAATCTTTCATCCCGAACCGCAAACAAAGACCATTAAATAGGGGACGGCGATGCGCAGAGCGCGGAGCGTTGGTTCCGCGAACGGAAATGTGCCTTCGGGCGAATCCGTAAAGGTGATATAAATGAGCGAAGAGACTCAGGAAACACGCCCGGTCAACGGGAAAAGCATGTACAGCTACATCGCCAAAGCTTGGGATGTCCCCTCCGAATCCTATGTGAAGGCCCTCAACTACGAGCGCCGCATCATCTGGAGAAAGGAAGAGAACTTCCTCCGCATCGAGAGGCCTACCCGCCTCGACAGGGCCAGAGCCCTCGGATACAAGGCGAAGCAGGGATACATCGTCGTCAGGGCGAGGGTCAGGAAGGGAAGCTTCCACAAGAGAGCCATCGTCACCGGAAGGAGAGCCAAGAGAAAGGGTATCAACCAGATCACCGTCGGCAAGAGCCTTCAGAGGATGGCCGAAGAGAGGACCGCAAAGAGATACCCCAACATGGAGGTCCTGAACTCCTACTGGGTCGGAGCGGACGGACAGCAGGAGTGGTATGAGGTCATCCTCGTCGATCCCGCGCACCCCGTCATCAAATCCGACAAGAAGATCAACTGGATCTGCGACTCCGACCACAAGAACCGCGTATACCGCGGAAAGACCTCCGCCGGACAGAAAGGCCGCGGAATGAGGCACACCGGAAAGGGAGCCGAGAAGGCCAGGCCTTCCGTCAGAGCCAACCAGAGGAGAATCAAGTGAGATTCCACCCGCCTGCCTTTCCGGCGGGCGGAAAACCTTTTCCCATTCTTCTGATGCTTTGCCATCCGCTTCGTACTTCCGAGATTGCAGATGGCAGCAACGCACAGCTGTTTTTCATTATAAATCACATATTTTAACATGATTAAAAACTAAAAATTATTATTCAAATTACAACGCACCAGAAACCGAAATTCTCGGTTTCTTGTAGGTATATCTTTGAAGGTATGTTTTTATTTATAAACTCCGAAAGCTAATTTAAATACTCTTTATAAATGGAAGGCTTTTTATATTATACCTACAATATAGGTATGTGGCAGAAATCTTCTATGTTCAGCGCGGGAAGAAGAAATACGCATACAGGAGCACCTCCAAATACGAGCCAGGAAAGAAATAT
>JAEEJP010000090.1 GCA_016281925.1 Methanomassiliicoccaceae archaeon | reverse complement strand
GCTCCAGAAGGGCCTGCACTACGCTGTGAGCTTCAGCGACAACGTCAGATGCGGAATCGCCAAAGCGGAGATCACAGGGATAGGCGACTGCGTGAACCCCGACGACCCCTCGCCGATAATCTCCCATTTCGCAATAACCCCCGGCAAGGCGGAGATAACCTCTGCCGCAAGGGAGAGCGGCACGATCAGAGTCTCGGTCGGAGACCTGTGGCATACTGGGATCTCCTACTACGACGTCGAATACCGCCAGCAGGGCGCCGGCGACTGGTCGACGGTCAAGCTCGAAGGCGGCATGACGGAGGCCGCCATAGAAGGTGTCGGCGACGGGCCATACGAGGTGCGCGCGCGGGCGGTCCTTGACGTAACAGAAGTAACGGAAAAGATGCCTGTGGTAACAGACATATTCTATGACTCCTACAGCGGGATAAAGACCGTTTAAACATCTTGCAAGGGGGACCCGGCTTCCCCCTTCCTTTCAATATCCGGACGGTGCGAGACGGCAGAAAGCATCGCCCTAACCGCACCTGCAGACTTGATGCCGGATGGAAAGCAATAGAGATTTTGCCACGATGCATACGGATCATAGGCCATGCATCGGGGGCTGTCTGCCGCAAAACCTGAAGCCTGCCAAGTGCAGCAGTTCTGATCTTTCATTCCTGCCGTATCTGAATTCTGGCCATGCCTCAGCCGAAGGCATTTTGCAGCCTGCCCGTCGGATTCCTATGAATGCAATACAGTGGAAGGCCTATCAGCACCGGATAGTTCGAAGCCCGCTCTCTTGGAAAGAAAAAACCGCGCTTCCGGACCGCGTCCCTCATAGAGGACGGCAAGAAAGTGGATAAACTCGCCGCGCTCTGCGCCAATGAACTTGACGCTCTTAGCTCTCGCCCCTGCCGCTAAGTACAGCCATTCCTTGGTACGGAATAGGATTGCCGTATTTATCGATCTATAATTAATTACCTAACAATTAACAATAATACTTGATAAAAATCGATCTCCAATGTTCAGAGCACGTGAGCTTCGATGCTTCCTGGTCGAACCTCGATTCCAATTCGGAAACCAGGAATTCGCAGTTGATGAAGAAGAGTTCGACGCTACGCGTTTGAGGCTCTCCCATACGAGTTCGATAGGATTGCAGTACGGGCTGTATGGCGGGCAGGTATTCCAGCCTCATACCGAGCTCGTCCGCCATATCCCTCACCGCCCTCGCATGACGGGTCGATTGTTGTCCGGGATAATGGCGATCGGTCCGTCGCCGTTCGCAGAACGAATGGACGACATGAAAGCGGCCATGCCCCACTTTTCAGAGCTCATATGGACCTCGATCACGGGATTCCCGTTCAGCGGATAGAATCCGAAGAGATTCGTGCGCAGCTTGTTCGTGTTCTTCGCTGCCACGGAATTCTTCGGAGACCAGAGACGGACGTTGTTGGCGGCAATCTGAGGGGAGCTCTCGTCC
Source organism: Methanomassiliicoccaceae archaeon (assembly GCA_016281925.1). Lineage (GTDB taxonomy): Archaea > Thermoplasmatota > Thermoplasmata > Methanomassiliicoccales > Methanomethylophilaceae > Methanoprimaticola. Next base: position 23,494 of record JAEEJP010000090.1, on the reverse strand, counting down.
TGGAACCCGGTCGCGAAATCCCTTCCGGAGAGGCCGCCCAGAGCATCCCTGAGTCTTTTTTTAAGACCTCCTCGGCGTCCTCCGGGCGGCGGCAGTCCTTGGGATAGGTTAGCATGCCGCAGGCCCATTCCCTTCAGTATGACATGGGCCTGCTTCTCGCCGTAGTCCACGCCTAATTGGTTCTCCATCCCCTTCGCGTTCCACGGCTCCTGGATGCTGTACCCATCTTGGTCGTGAATCCGGCGGCCACAGACGCCTCATCCGCGGAATATCGCTATACCTCATGCGGACTAAAGCCACCCTCTGGGGCAGCCTCTCCGACTTCTTCGGGCCCCTGATAGTCTCGGACAGGCGGCGTTCCTCCGTTGAAGGGACTCCGGAGGGACGTGCCTCGCGATCTGCGGCTCAACCGGTCTTGCCGGAATAAGCATGACAGCAGTTATCGAATATGCCAGGCAACCGGCTATAATCGTTAAGCGGCATGCCGGCGGATGAGATCCCGGAAAACAGAAAAAGATGCGGCCCGGCTAAAACCGGCCGGGCCGATGTTTTGAGGGGTTTCCCCCTCGTTCAGGTTTCGGTTCACTTCCTTCTCATGAGGAAGAAAGCCAGCAGGGCTATGATGATTATAGCCGCGATGGCGATTCCGACGTAGAGCCAGATGTTGCTGTCTCCTCCGGATCCTCCGTCGGTGACGTTGACATCGCAGGTCGCGGTCTTGCCGCCGTCTTCGGTGATGACGGTGATCTTCGCGGTTCCCTTGCCGATGGCCTTGACGTTTCCGTCGGAATCGACGGTGACGACCTTGGTATCGCTGGATCTCCAGGAGACGCTCTTGTCGGTAGCGTCGGCGGGCACGACGGTCGCCTTGAGGACGGCGGTCTCGCCCTTCTTGAGCTGGAGGGTGGTCTTATCGAGGGTGACTCCGGTAACATGGACGACCGGAGCGACTGCCTTGACGGTGACGACGCACTCAGCGAACACATCGGGGTTGTCCTCGGAAGTGGCCCTGATCGTGACGGTTCCCTCGGAAACTCCGGTGACGACTCCCTTGTTGACGGTGGCGACATTGGGATCGCTGGTGGACCAGATGACGTTCTTGTTGGTCGCATCCGCGGGGATGATCGTGGCGTTGAGGGTCAGAGTGCTGCCGACATCGATGGTGGTGGAAACGGTGTCCAGCGTGATTCCGGTTACGGGCACGAGCCTCTCGGTCACGGTCACGACGCAGGTCGCGGTCTTGTTTCCGTCGACAGTGGTGACGGTTATGGTCGCGGTTCCCACGGACATGCCGGTGACTATTCCGTTGGTGCTGACGATGGCGACATCGGGGTTGCTGGAAGACCAGGTGACGCTCTTGTCGGTGGCGTCAGCCGGCAGGACGGTCGCGGTGAGGGCGAGGGTCTCGTTGACGCAGATCTGGGCGGAGGTCTTGTCGAGGGTGACTCCGGTCACATGGACGATCGGAGGCAGGATAGGCTTGACAGTCACGACGCATTCGGCCTTGTAACCTCCGTCGACGGTGGTGACGGTGATGGTCGCGGTTCCATCGGCGATGCCTGTGACTATTCCGTTGACATCGACGGTGGCGACAGAAGTGTTGCTGGAAGACCAGATGACAGCCTTGTTGGTCGCATCGGCAGGCAGGACGGTGGCGGAGAGAACGACTTTCTCGCCGACAAATATCTCAGCGGAGGTCTTGTCGAGAGTGACTCCGGTAACATGGACGATCGGAGGTATGACAGTCACAGAACAGGTGGCGGTGTATCCTCCGTCGACAGTGGTGACGGTGATGATCGCAGTTCCCAGAGAGATTCCGGTGACGACGCCGTTGCTGACAGCGGCGACGGCAGGGTTGCTGCTGCTCCAGATGACTTCCTTGTTGGTGGCGTCAGCCGGCAGGACGGTGGCGGTCAGAGTGAAGCTCTCTCCGATGATGACAGATGCCGCGCTTCTGTCGAGCGAAACGCTCTCGACGGGGATCGCCTCGGAAGTCACGAGGACGTAACAGGTGGCGACGAGATCGCCGCTGGTAGCGGTGATTATGGCGGTTCCGACGGATGCAGCCCTGACGACGCCGTTGTAGACGGTGGCGACAGAAGAGTCGCTGGTGGACCAGACGACCGGCTCGTGATAGGATCCGGCAGGATAGAATGTCGGCTCGAGAATGAGGACGTTGCCGGGGTTGAGCTCTGCGCGGTCGACGTTGAGAACCATGCTGGTGGCGGTGCCGTTCGGGAGGACGGTGACCTCGCATTCAGCGGTGAATCCTCCGTCGACGGTGGTGACGGTGATGATCGAGGTTCCGACATTGAGTCCGGTGACGACGCCGTTGTTGACGGAGGCGGCGTTGAGGTTGCTGCTGCTCCACATGACGGCCTTGTTGGTGGCGTCAGCGGGGATGACGGTCGCCTTGAGGATTACGCTGTTTCCGACGTAGATGGTGACCTTGCTCTGATCGAGCGTGACTCCGGTGACGTGCACAGGGACGTAAATGACTTCTGCGCTGACGACCGCATCGCCGGTCAGTTCGATGACCATGGTGTCGGTGATGTCGTAGGTGACGCCGCCCATCTCGATGACCACGGACTCGACTTCATACCCGTTCTCGGGAATGACGACGAAAGCGACCCTGGTGGGATCGATTCCGGGGACTGCTATGATGGTAGCGTGCTCGGGGGACTGGATCTCAAGATCGTAGGGGCGCTCGAGAGGGATGACCTTTCCGGTGACTCCCAGATCGATCTCGATGCCGTCTCCGATGAGTACGATGCTTCCAGAAGCCTCGAATTCTCCGGTCTCGGGGTTGAAGAAGGCGGACATGGGGACGTCCCATCCGCTGGTGTATCCAACGGGGTTCTTGTCCATGCTGTTGTAGATTCCGGCCATTATCTTCTGGAACGGATCGGCTCCTTCGCCGGGCATGAAGTTCCTGAGTGCGATCTTATAGGACATTCCGTCCTTGTCGCAGACTATAGCGAGCCTGTTGAAAAGCTCGGGGAAGTAGAGGAAAGGCTCGAGAACTTTGTTGAGGGCGTTGCCGTACTTCTCGCCGAACAGCTGGACTGCGTTGACCTGGCTGTAAAGCATAGCAAGATACTCGGCGGTCATGTCTCCGTCGATTCCGTAGAGGGGAGCGGAGACGACGACGTTTCCGGTTTCTTCGTCGATGCCGACGACGGAAGAGATCTTCTCGGCGGCGGAGATTATCTGCTGATCGGCTTCGACGTAGACGCTGATGGACCCGCTGTAAGGCAGGCATCCGGATTTGGCTATGTCGACGCCTGCGAAGTAGGCGAGAGCGGTTCCGGGGCTGGATTCGCCGAGATGTCCGATCGCGATGACTCCGGCGCGGACGAGTCCGTTCAGAGCTGCCTCCGGGTCGGGGATGGTGCCGTCCTTGACGTAGGTGACGCCGCCCATGACGAATTCGAGATATTTCTTGAGAATCTCTTTGGCCATCTCTTCGATCTCGTCTCCGCCTTCGATGTCATAAGGTATGGCTCTGGGATCGACGTAGAACTTGATCTCTCCGTTCTCATACACTCCGTAGGCGGCATTGAGTCCGACGGTAGCTTCAAAGAACCTGTTCATGTCGGCGACGAAGGCCTCTCCAGAATCTCCGGGATTGACTATGGAAGCGCTGAAGTCGAGGACGAAAGGCAGGACGGTGCCGTAGCCGGTGTTGTAATCGGCGCATGCCTGTCCGCTGACGGAGTAGCCCCCGATCGTATGATCGGCGAATACCTCGAGAGGGATGTCCCAAGCGTTTGCCGTGCCTTTGACGGGCTCTCCGGTGCTGTACACGATTCCGGTGACCAGTTTCTGGAAGGCATCGGCTCCCTCTCCGGGCGCGAAGCCGGAAATCGTGAGGCTGTAATCGACGCCGTCCGTGGTCCAGAGGAAGCGGACCGCATTGACTGCGTTGGGAAGCCTGTTGACGATGTCGGCAAGGGTGTTGATCATGCCGGCGTATTCGGGCTTGAATATCGTGTCTGCAGTGAACTGGGAGTATATTGCGGCAAGATCGCGGAGGGTCATGTCGCCGGAAACCATGGGGACGGCAACCGCGGCGATGATTTCCATGTTGTCGGAATCGATCGCGACGAATTCGCTGGCATACCTCGCGAAATCGATGGACTTCTGGTCCAGCGGGACTTTGACGACGATGCTTCCTTCGTACTCCTCATATCCGGTCTTGATAACGGCGAAGTTCTCGGAAGCGTAAACGGTGACGAGTCCGGGAGCTGCGGAGCAGATGTTGTCGATAGCGATTCCTGCGACGCGGAGCGCTCCGTTGCCGGCCGCGAAGGGATCGGGGATTCCGCCCATCACATACGGGATGTCGTCGAGGACAATACTATCGTATTTGGAGATGATTTCGTATGCTAATCCTTTCATCTCCGCCGTGCTGGCAGAGAGCTCGGAAACGAAGGCAGGGTCAGCTATGACCTCGATGACGCCGTCGTCGGTATAGGTTATGCTGACGATGTCGGTGCCGATCGTTTCCTCAAGGAACATGTTGGCATCTGCCACGAGCTCCTCGCCCGAATTGGGTGAGGCGGCGGCTTTCTCGTCCGCAAGGCAGACGATGCCCGCCATCGCGATGAGAGATACCAGCATGGCGATGATTAACGCGTTGCTGTTCTTCATTTGAATCACTGAACCAGGCTCGAAGACCATAGGGTCCCCTGGGCTCTGACAATGTAGGTATGGGATTTAGTAATAAAAATTATGGGTGCTATATTATAAATAAAAATTAAAGAGACCCGGCGCCCCATAACCGGGCGGGTTCAGGGCGGCGGGTACGGGGGAGAGGACGCGTCCTCCCCCTGCAGCCTCACTTGTTTCTTATGTAATAGGCTCCCGCGATTATCGCGATGATCGCCACGACGGCTATGCCCACAAACAGCATCGCGCTGCTCCCTCCGCTTTCGCGGTGGGGCTCCTCCCCGACGGTCACGGCGCATTCGGCTGTGAGCCCTCCGTCGACGGCTGTGGCAGTGATCGTTGCGTTACCGGAGGATACCGCCCTGACGTTCCCGTCCCCGTCGACCGCGGCAACCTTCGGATCGCTTGTCTTCCAGGTCACGCTCCTGTCGTCGGCGTCCGCAGGCGTGATTTCGGCGCGGAGCTTTGCGGAATCGCCGGGGAGCATGGACAGAGAGCTGCTGCTGAGAGTTATTCCGGCGACATGTATCGCGCCCTTGGAGACGGTGACCTCGCAGTCCGCGGTGAACCCTCCGTCGGCTGAAGTGGCCGTGATCGTCGCGGTGCCTTCGGCTACAGCCGTCACTACCCCGTCCGACACCGTCGCGACCGAGGAATCGCTGGTGGACCAGGACACCTCTTTGTCTGTGGCGTCGGAAGGCATCACAGACGCGGTCAGAACAGCTGTTTCCCCGGAAGAAAGCGCCGCCGAGGAGCGGTCCAGGGTTATGCCGATGACCTCTACCGTCCCGTCGGAGACCGACACCGAGCATTCGGCTTCGAATCCGCCGTCCTCCGTCACCGCCGTTATCGTTGCGACGCCTTCGGCAACCGCGGTCACTATGCCGTCTGAAACGGTGGCGACAGAGGAATCGCTGGTGGACCAGGATACCTTTCTGTCGGTCGCATCCGCAGGGATCACGGTTGCCCTGAGGGTTTCGGTCCCTCCGATGGCCATCGATATGGAAGAGCGGTCCAGGGATATGCCTTCGACCGCGCGCACCGGCTCCCTGACCGTGACTGCGCAGGAATCGGAGAAGCTTCCGGCCGACGCGGTTATGATCGCCTCCCCGGCGGACAGGGCGGTCACGATGCCTTCGGACGATACTTTGGCCACCGCCGGATCGCTTGAAGACCAGCTGACCTGATCCGTCGAATCCGCCGGAGTGACATCGGCGGCGAGCCTCAGGGAATCCCCTGCCGTCAGATACGCTGCGGATTTGTCCAGGGATATGCCTTCGGCGGGGACGTCCTTCGCGACGACCTCGACGGAGCATGAGTCGGAAAGGTTCCCGTCCGCGGAAGACGCGGTTATGACGGTGACCCCGGGCGAGATGCCTTCCACGGTCCCGTCGGAACGTATCGAAGCCACGGACGGATTGCGGCTTTTCCAGATGACGGTTTTGTTGTCCGCATCGGAGGGCGTTATAGTCGCTTTCAGTACGGCTTTCTCGCCTGCGGTCAATGTCAGGCTCGACCTGTCCAGATATATACCTGTGACGTGGACCGCATTTTTCACGACGGTCACGGCGCAGGAATCCGTGAATCCCCCGTCGTACGAGGTCGCCGTGATTATGGCGGACCCGGTGGATACCGCGGAAACGATTCCGTCCGATACCGTAGCCACCCCGGGATCGCTGGATGACCATGATACCCTCTTGTCGTCCGCGTCCGCCGGGAAAACCTCGACGCCGAGGACCAATTCGTAGCCGACTCCGACCGAAGCCTCCTCCTCGCTGAGACGGACGGCGGTCACGGCTACCCTCTGGACGGTTACCTCGCATGAATCGGAGAATCCTCCGTCCTGGGCGGTCACCGTTATGATCGCCTTGCCTTCGGATATTCCCGTGACGACACCTCCGGAAACCTTAGCCACAGACGGATCGCTGGATGACCAAGACAGAGTGCGGTTGGTGGCGTTGGAAGGCAGAACGGAAGCTTTCAGAGCGACGGTGCCTCCGGTCTTGATTGTGGCAGACCCCCTGTCGAGCTCCACTGATGTGACATGGATCTCGCTGTCTTCGACGGTGACTTTGCATTCCTTCCTGAATCCTCCGTCAACGGTCATAGCCGTTACCGTTGCGGTCCCGGGGGATACCCCGAAGATCGTCCCCGAGCTGACGGTCGCGACTTTGGAATCGCTTGTGCTCCATATCACGGACCTGTCGGTGGCATCCGAGGGGAACACCGTCGCCCTGACAACGGCAGATCCGCCTTCCACGATGGTTACGGAATCCTTGCTAAGGCCTATCCCCGTCACGGGGACGGTCTTGGAGATGACCGTCACCTTGCATGAGGCGACATAGCCGCCGTCGGCGGTCCTGGCCGTTATCGTAGCTGTCCCCGCAGATATCCCCGTCACGGTCCCTCCGTTTACGGAAGCTATCTTGGAGCTGCTGGTGGACCAGGAAACCCTTTTGTCGGTGGCATCCGAGGGGAACACCGTCGCCGTGAGCTTCAGAGATTCGCCAGCATTCAACTCCGCCGACGATTCGCTCAGCGTTATCCCGGTCACGGCGACCTTTTCCTTCTCCCAGACGGCATAAAGCACGGTATCCTTGACGACGCTGATCAGACCGCCCTGCCTGTAAATGGGGGCCGAGCCGGAACTGCTCGCCGACCATCCTGAAAAGGTATATCCGGACTTGGAAAGGGTGTTATTCCCCAGTACGACGGCGTATTCGCCGTATTCGTAAAGGCCTGGATCGGTCGGAACCTTCCCGGATCCCCCGTTGGCATCATAGGTCACATGGAAGCTGCCGGTGTCCCACGCGCCCATTACCGCCTGATTGAATGTGATGGTCCCGGTTTTATCATCTATCTCATCCTTGTATTGGCAGACGAAAGCAATGTCCCTGCTGTTCCTGTCGATGGAGACGTACGTTTTGCCGGCGGCAAGCGGGAAAAGCCTGCCGTCCGTTCCGCATGCGGCCGCGATGATCTGCATGCTGGACTTGTTCTCTATCTTGCTGCCGCCGTAGCTGCCGATAGCCCCGTAGACGGCTTCGGAAGACAGCACGGCGCCGCTCCCGATGTTCACCGTCGAACCGGTCATGGAAGACTGGACGGTACCGAGGAAAGTCCCTGACACGTTCATCTCGCCGCTTACGACCAGCTCCGCCACGGAGCTGAACTTTCCGGCCGAAAGAATCTCGGGTGTCGGATAGTATTTTTTCTTGAAAACGTGATCGTAAAGTCCGTCATAGCATATCAGCGTACCGGTCACGTTCAATACTGCCCCTCTGGCCACTCCAAGGCCGGAACCCGGGAGAAACCTCAGTTTGTTGGCTATCTCGAAATCGCCGCTGACTAGCGTTATGTCGAAATTGTACGGCACCGAGAATATGGTGGTCACGGTATCGACATGGCGCCCATACATATCGAGGATTATGGATCCGAAGGACCCTCCACCGACGACTCTCACATATTTCTTGCCGATATCTTTAGAGATATTACTCTGCCAATCGGCGGAAAGGCATTCTGAAGAGGAATATCTGGATGTGAGCGAAGCGCCTTCGGCCAGCTTGATCAGGCCTTTGTCGGTCCCCACCAGGATGACTTCTACTTTGTTGTATTTTTCATTCGCATAGAGGTTCATGAGCCCGTAGACCGTGGCCCCGGATTCCATCTCGAATTTGGATTGGATATTGTAGACGGCATATCTGTTGAACGGAGACTGCCCGCTGTTGTAATTGACGTAGGCGAAATCCCCTCCGACATAATCCGTGACGACCAGAGGCTCATATATCTCTGCGCCTTTCTCGGCGCGCAAGGTCCCAGTTCCCATTAGAGATCCATAGCAGCTCAGAATTCCACCGTCTTTCACGGTAAGGTCCCCTTTGATGTAAAGGCGGGCGAATCCCCCGGATGTATGGCCCTGATAATCGAAAGTGAATTTCTTGGAAAGCACCCCGCCGACGATGAGCTCGCCCTCGACGGTGATCGTCGAGCCTTTTTCCAGCGTCACTGCCATATAGCGGAGTGTCGAAGTCCTGGGGGATGCGTTCTCATCGCCGTCCATGGTCCCGTCCTTGTCCAAAGCCGAAGAATACGGAAGCACAAGCGTTACGCCCTTTTTGACCGTCACATCCTCATCTATGGTGGCGGCCAGATGCGGATCTTTCCCTTCCGTCATTTCCCCTATGGCATAGACTATATTTCCCGGGCGGCTGGCTTCGAGAGCATCAGGTATCGTCTCGTACATCGTGTTTCCGATTCTTGCGCCTCCCTCGGAAGCGTCCGCTCCGGAAACCAAAAACGGCATTATGCATATCAGAATCGCTGCAGCGGCTAGGAGGAACAGGGACCAACGTCTCAGGTGAACACCGCAAGGACGATGGCGGGATGGCACAAAAAACTTGGCGCTCTCGAACGTGTTTTAACATATTGCGGGTATTAGGGGATCATGAGCGAAACGGACGGTTCGGGAGAATCCAACCCGGGGCCGATCAGACGGCTCCGCCTGATGGGAGCCGCAAACAAGACGATGATAGCCGCAACCTACATCCCAGCCCTGGCCTATTCGGGTCTGGCGATGGTCCTCTCGATACTCACCTTCGGAGGCGAGGCGGCTACTGTCATCCCCGGGATCGCCGAGCTTTCCGGGCCGTACAGCGGATTCTTTTCGGAGCAGCCATGGGGCATCTATGCCGTCGCCGCCGGATTCGCGCTCTCCGCGGCCGGGATGGTCACGTCCGAGCCCTTGGACGTCCTCGGAGACTCCAATCGCGTCCAATATCTGTGGACGCACCGTCCGAACGCATTCATCCGGTGCATAGCCGCTCCCTGGGGCCTGATAACTTCCGCCTGGAAAAGGAACAAGCTCTTCGCCATAGCCCCCATAGCTGCCCTGCCTCTCTATGCGGTATGGTCGGCAATGATTTCCGCCGCTCTGATCGTGCCTTTCATCATAGCCTGGGCGGCAGTGTCCCATTCCATATCCAAAGCCCAGAAGAAAGAAAGGCTCGAATACAGGACATCCACCAGATTCGCCGTCTGCCCCTGCTGCAGAAGGAAATTCTCCCGCCCGCTGGCCGTGTGCGACGGCGAGGAGATAGACTATCCCGTCCCCGGGAGATACGGAATCAAGAGCCAGATATCCAACAAAGGCCGCAGAATACCCTGCACCCACGGCACCAGGGCCTCTCTGGAGACAAAATGCCCTTACTGCCTCCAGACGATCCCCACCCGCGAATCCTATCCCGTATGCATCCCTCTGGCCGGATCCTCCGGGGCCGGAAAGACCACGATGATGCTGGCGGCCTCCGAAATGATAATGGCCGCGGCCAAAAAGATAGACATAACGTCCGAAGCTCCGACCACCGGCCTGTCCCCGGACGCCATCGCGTGCAGGAATTCGGCCCCTCCCACCGAACCCGGGGCCATAGATTCCGAATGCCTTTTCCTCAAACCCCTTTCCGGGACGGGCTCCGAGATAGTGTTCTGCGACATTTCGGGCCGCGAATTCCAGGCCAGGAAGGACAAGGATCTGTTCGAGGAGTATTACAAGTATGCCGACGGGATCGTGTTCGTCTTCGATCCGAGGTCGGCCAGAACCGACATGGAAGGCCTCATGAACGCGTTCAACTCGTTCTACGGCATGTTCAGCACCATCAGAGGGATCGCCCCGGGGGAGCCCGCCGCGATAAGGTTCGCCATGGTGGCGTCCAAAAAGGACATAAGCGGCATGGAGAACACCGAGGTGAGGGCGTACCTTCTGAAGAACGGCGGAGACGCTCTGGTGAGAACGATAGAGGCCCTGTTCGAGGATGTGAGATACTTCTCGGAAAGCGGGATCGAAAACCGTCCGAAGGCATCCGCCGCCCCGATTCTATGGGTAGCCGAGGGCGCAGGGATGGAATCCGCCGGCAGGATATCGAAATCCTTGGATGCGAACATCTGAAATACGAACAGCGTTTGGCCGTACTATGGAACTGCCTGAGAACAAAAACGTGGCCCGCCCCGAGGTTAGCGTGATCATCTCGGTCCTGAACGGGGAGCGCTATATCGGCCACATCTCGGATTACGTCCGCAGGCAGACCTTCAAGGACATCGAAGTAATATTCGTGATTTCCAGCAAATGCGTGGACGGGTCACTGGCGGAAGCCCGGAAATCGGCCTCGGAGATGGAGAACGCCGTCGCCGTGGAATACCCGGACACCGGAGCTCTGGGAGGCTCCAAGAATTACGGGAAGAACCTCTCGAAAGGGAAATACCTGTGGTTCCTGGACGTGGACGACGAGCCTTCGCTGCATTATCTCGAGGAAATGACCGCCATCGCCGAGGAATACGGCGCGGACGTGGTCGGATGCAATTTCATATACTCGACCGAGCGCACCCCCTTCGAGGAGGACGGCGGCGAATACGCCGTGCACTGCATGACCGGGGAGGAAGCGGCCATCCTCAGATCGACGGAAAAATATCCCGTGGCTTCTTGGTCGATGCTGTACAGCTCGGACATGGCCAGGAAACATGGGATCGATTTCGAGGAGGGAATCTGCGAAGACATCGAATTCACCTACAAATCCCTCCTTAACGCCGGAAAAGTGTGCTACAACACGAAACCTCTCTACAAATACATGGTAGCGACGCCGGGATCGGTGTGCAACAGCGACAGGGACCGCAGAGGGCGGACGGAGATGGAGAGGTATGACGACCTGGAGAGATACGTGGCCGGCCATCCCAAGGAGGTGTTCCTCAGGAGGCGCTTCGCGCTGCTCCGCATCAGATCCGCCGGCCACATGTCCCTGAAATCCTTCATGAGATACGTCGAAAGCCCCGGATACATGGGCATGCTGAAGAGAGCGGGAGGGTTCCAGGTCCTCTTCGAGGGCGGGTTCCAGAAGATGTTCCCGCCGGTCTATTATCTGCTCATAAGATTCTGGTTCGCCGCCTTCTTCTACAGATCCGGAAGGATCTTCAGCCCGCCGGAAAAGAAAACGCGATCGCATCTCGTTCATCTTCGATATGAAATCGGTCGCCAGCCTCTTCGCCAGGAATCTTATGTCCCGGAGCTCCGGGATCAGGGGCGACCAGTCCGAATGGTCGGGCCCGGCGGCCCACCTGATCTTCTCCAGGATCGGGCGGTACGGGCATCTCCTGTCGGCCGAAAGCATAGACCACTCGGTTACCGCTTCGTATCCCATCTTCGGCATCCCCAGGGCGTAGATCCCTTTCATCTATTGCGCATAGCAGCATTCGCCCTCGGTTATCCCGCCGTACATGGCGCAGCGGTCGGTCTCCCATTGGGGAGGGTCCTTCAGAAACGTGGCTTCCCCGTCCTTCCATCCCGATACCGGAAGCTCGGGGGAGCTCATGAAGAACTCCGGGACGTTGATGCGGGACCAGCCGAACACGGCCCTGTCGCGGATGTGGAAAGAGTCGTAATCCATGTCCGAGCCCGCCAGGCTGACATAGTAGTGGCCCCTCACCTTCCTCCCGGCCATGCGCTCGACCAATCTCTGGGAGGTGAACTTCATGGTGGTGCAGTCCACCAGATGCATGTCCTCGGGCCCGAAGAACGAGAGAACGTACTTCCTGTAATCCTCTGCGCCTGCCCGGCGGAGGGCGTCGATCTCGTCTATGCGGCTGTTCAACAGCGCCACGAGCTCGTGCGGATCCTCCGGGATGCTGTCTATCCCCAGGTCCTCCGCGAAGAATCCCAGCAGGTATTCGGCCCAGCTGACGGTCTTCTGGAAGACGAACCTGTTGAAGAGCTTCCCCGGGAGCTCTAGAGGCCCGAAAGGTATGTGCGAGTCGGTGAAAACGTAGGACAGGATCCTCTGGGCGTTGATGTAATGGAGATCCTTCCTCTCCGGATCCAGGATCGGAAGCACCCTCATGAGATTGTAGCCGTCGCGGGAGACGAAAAGCAGCCTTGAATCCTTCTTCGTTGCCCCGATTATGTATTCCGTGTAAGCAACAGCCATCGGGCCCCCGAATCTGAAGCCCATCTCGAAGACGTCATCGCGCTTCCCGCCCAGCAAGCCGCACCAGCGGAACATGTCCATGCCGACGACCACCGAGCGGTCCAGATCCCCGCGGGAAACGTATCCTTTGGCGTAAGGGTGCTCGGCGAAATACCTGTCGGCCAGTCTGGCATATCTTATCCCGGAGATGCCGTTCGCGGCCGCCATGTCGATGTCCGAGCGCTTGGTATCCCCGATGTGCGCGATCCGGTCCGCGCCTATCCCCAGATCCCCGAGGACCAGGGGATACAGCCCGCCGTCGAACTTTGTGGCGCCCATCTCGACGGATACGTACAGCCCCGAATGCCCCGTTATGCCGCTGCCTTCGAGAATTCTGGCTATGACATCTTTGGGGAGATACATGTCCGAAATGATGACGGCCTTCCTACCGCTCTCCAGAACCTTCCTGAATGCGCCGAGAGCTTCCGGGTCGGCGCGGCATACGGATATCTCCGCTTCGATCTCCCTGTCCGGGATCTGGAATTCCCCCGGCATCGCGGCATATATCTCGGCCAGAGACACTTCCCTGCGGTATCTCCTCCGGACTTCTGCCTCGGCCTTCACGCGTACCTCTGCGAAGCCTTCCGGAGCGGTCCCTATGGCTTCCATGTACCTGAAAAGATCCGTCGGCCTCAGAAACGGCCTGACGATCAGGGTATCGAAGATATCGAACGATACGTATTCGGGCAGCATGCCGACATCGAAGCCGTCAGGGAAAGCTGATGTCATGCGAAGCCTTCCGTCCTCGACAGCGAGCGGCGTCCGGTCGGTTCGACGGTTCTCGGCGGATGGTCCGTATCAGAATGGCTGGGGCGCATATGCATCATCGATGGCACTGCGTCGGTATAAAACTGGAAATATATAATAATCCCAACGCTTTACCCGTAACGATATCGCGGTCCGGACTTCAAAGCTCGGAAACCGCCATCAGCCCGGATGAATATGAGACATCCAGATTCGAATGACTACGCTGCTGGATTGCCTTATCCGTCGGGGTTGAGTATATATTGCTAATCTGTTTAACGTTCAACATAGGGGTCGCTGCGAATGGCCGAATACACGGTAACGGACAACATCAGATGGAGAATCGAGGACGGAACTCTCATGATAGAGCCGGATAAGGACGGCGATATGATGGATTATGTCCAGAACAACGTCTGCTTCAGCCCATGGTATGCGCAGAGGGACAAAATCACAGACGTCGAAATACTGGACGGGATAACGAGGATCGGAGCCGGTGCGTTCTACGACTGCTACAAACTGCAGAGGATTTCGATCTCGGACACCGTCGAATCCGTCGGGTTCCAGGCGTTTCACAACTGCAGCATGCTCAAAGTACTGACGTTCCCCGAATCCGTCAAGACCATCGGCGACTATGCGTTCACCTTCTGCGCATCCCTCACAAGAGTCGAATTCAGAACCCAGGAGGAGCTTACCGTCGGGAAATGCGTGTTCGAGACGTTCGCAGGCAACGAGAACATAATCACCATCGACGGCCTCGGCGTCGACTCCACGGTGTTCAACGAAGGCAACATCGGCGCCAACGCCAAGATCACCTTCGAAACGGACGGGAAAGACGGGAACATCAGATGGGCCCTGAGCGGCGGAAGCCTGAGGCTCACCATGTCGAAGGACTACTCTGACGAGTACAAGCCTTACGTCAAAGACAACGTATGCTCCGCGCCCTGGCACAAGTACAGGACAGGGATCCACAGGGCCACCCTCAACGACGGGTTCAAAGAGATCAACTGCGGGATGTTCTTCGACTGCGTCTATCTCACCGACGTGAAAGTCCCCCCGACCATAGAGGTCATCGGCATGCAGGCATTCCACAACTGCAGAAGCCTCAGGTCCCTCACCGTCCCCCAGCAGGTCAGGATCATCTTCGACTACGCGTTCACCTTCTGCACCTCCCTGGAGATACTCTACATGCTCCCCGAGAAGCCTCCGCAGCTCGGAAAGCATCTCTTCGACACCGTTCCCGGCGCGAAGATCATCACCATAAAAGGGCAGGACTGGATCAACTACGAGTATTTCAACGACGAGACGATAGGGGACAACGCCAAGATTTCGTTCGATGTGTTCGGATACATGGAGTCGCTGGAATGGAGGATCGAGAACGGTGTGCTGACCATCAGAGGCATCGCCGGATCCAACATGCAGATGGACATCATGGTCGTCGACAACAAATGCATCGCGCCGTGGCACAAATACGCGTCAGGGATACACCACATCGTCATCGAGCCGGGGATGCTGAACATCGGGGCCGGCGCATTCTACGACTGCCCCTACGCCGAGGACATCCAGATTCCGTCCACCATCACCGACGTGGGATACCAGGCATTTCACAACTGCAAAAGGCTCCACAACATTACCTTCCCCGCCAACCTGAGGACGATAGGCGATTACGAGTTCACATTCTGCACGTCGCTGAAGAGCATCTACTTCATGTCGGACAGCAGCCCCTATTTCGGCATCGGAATATTCGACGGCATACCCGAGGACCAGGAGATCACGATATACACCATAGGATGGAAACCCCAAAACACCGGCATCCAATCATACCCCATGATCAAGTTCGCTAAGATCGGCGAGTGATAGGGAGCGGATTTCCATCAAAGACAAGAACTACTTCAAAGGGCAGATCTGGGGCGCAAACCAGAGATGCAAGATCGGAAAGCGGGTCTATGAGGACAAAATAGCTCCGCTTTCCGGCGAAAAAACGAAGATAGTCCTGTTCCCCGACACCGATACCAAGATCAATTTCTATGGCCTCCTATATCTCGATCCGTTTCTGGTGAGGGAATACAAAGAGAATGCCATAATCGTGACATCCAACAGCGGCGTCGCCAAATCCGTGGGTTATTTCACCGCGAAAATCAAAGGCATCATCGAAGTCAGCGACGAGGAGATGGAAGGGCTGCTTTCGCTGTTCTGCCTCAGAAAAAACGAGATGGGAATGACCGTCGTATCCCTGGACAAACCTAACGGGCGCACCGCATTCCGTCTGAGAGGGGTCAGAGGCCTTACGGTCGAGCAGATGGTCGCCATCGGAGTCTATTTCCTGATCCCCTTCGGGAAGATCAGGCGCGCATTCGACTACAGAGGGATGGACGACGAAGTCCTGGACATAATGAAGGAGGGGATGCGATGGAAGACAAGCCGACCCCCTTCAAATGGAAGCTCATCGCGATGCTGAAGAGAATCATGAACAAAGAGCCCACCAATTTCGTCCAGCACGTCTACTTCAAGATAAAGCTCGGCGAATGGTGGAAGCTGTACTCCCGCGTAGCCAACGGGAGGGAGGACGGGATGACCTATCTTTGCCCCTACAAAGGTACCGGAGACGTCTATCTGGCATCCAGGCTCCTTGCGGCTTCGATCGGCCCGGACCGCGTCAGAGAAAGCACCGTATGCGTCATCGGAGAATCGTCGGCCAAAGTGGCCAGGCTCTTCGGTTTCGAGGACGTCAAGAGCCTGTCCCAGAACGAGATGGACCAGATGATGTTCCTGGGGGATGTGGCAGGGTACGGATCGCTCAACCTCTTCGTGCTGCACCCGGATCCTCCCAATTCGGTCACAGGGATATCGGACCACATAAGGAACTACAACGGCCTCAATTTCCTGGACATCTACAGGGCCGGGATCTTCGGGAACGAGTACATGAGGAGCGAGCCTCCGAAGTTCCTTGATGTGTCGGACAAGGTCAGAGAATTCTTCGAGGAGAACAATCTCATACCGGGAAAGACGGTCGTGATAGCCCCGTACGTGAACACGCTCAACATGCTGCCCATATGGTTCTGGATAGAGCTCGTGGACAGCCTGCGCAATCTGGGATATACCGTCTGCACGAACTGCGGAGGGGAAAACAATCCGATCTACGGCACCGTGAAAATCTTCCCGGAATACTACGAAATGAAGGATTTCCTAGAATACGCCGGATTCTTCGTGGCTTCGCGCAGCGGACTGTGCGATGTCATCAGCTCGTTCAGCATGTGCAAGATAATCATCTACCAGCCGCACCTGTATTGGGGCTCCGGCAACAACATCAGCTACTT
The DNA here is from genome assembly GCA_016281925.1 of Methanomassiliicoccaceae archaeon. Lineage (GTDB taxonomy): Archaea > Thermoplasmatota > Thermoplasmata > Methanomassiliicoccales > Methanomethylophilaceae > Methanoprimaticola. The sequence goes on along the minus strand of JAEEJP010000090.1, from coordinate 6,759 downwards.
CAGCCTCAACAACATGGGCCTCTGCAGCGATGCCATCGAATTCGAATATCAGGGCATCGAGTTCCTGAAGCTCAAGGACGACGTCCTCAAGCTCCTCCACGAGTGGGAAGTGACCCACCCCAAGGAAGAGGAAGAAGAAAAGAAAGAAGACGGCAGCGAGTGAGATCGCAGGCTGCCGTCTATCTCATATTCCAGGTCGAAAGGCTGGTCGCGATCCAGATTGACTGCCACGGACACTTCCAGTCCCGACGGTTTGCGGTCGTTGACCACTATCCTTTCGCCGTACGGAAGATTGTTTATGATGCGGTCGTACCTGATGCCTGCGGCCCTGAGGAATTCCTCCGTCTGAGGGATGCACCAGTCCTGGCGGGAAGTCAGGAAAACGATGCTGTCGCTTTCCGGTATCCCCAGCAGGAACTCGCGGGCCCCCTCCAGGAAGGTGTCATGGCCGTCGATCTTGTATCCGTTGTGCTTGACGACGGTGCCGTCGAGATCCAGCAGCCATGTCTTCCCCAGAGGGGACAGAGTCAGCTTAGCTTTTTTTTGCGTCATCCCCTATCGCCCCGCCTGGATGGTTGAGGATGAAGTCCTCGTACTTGACGTCCTTCCTCTTGGCGACGTTCATGGCCAAAGCCTGCAGGACGATGAGATACACCGTGGTGGAGTTGTTCGGAACTTTGTTCCAGTCGTCTCCCTCGTGCTCCAGCGGTATCGTGAGCGTGTTGGGGGAATTCTTGGCCAGATAGCTGTCTTCTTTGAAAGTCATGGTCCAGATGGTGTTGTCGCGTTTCAGTTCGTCCCTGACGTAATCCAGAAGGCGCTTCGACTCGGAAGTCTCCCCGCTCTTGGACAGGATGAGTATCAGATCCCCCTTCCTGATGGTCCCCAAATCGCCGTGGACGGCGGTGTTGGTGTGCAGGAAAGTGGAATTCAGACCCAGAGACAGCATGGTTCCGACGAATTTCTCGCAGATAGGCGCGTTCTTCCCCAGGCCTGTGATGACGACCTTCCTCCCGATGGAGAGGGTGTTGCATACATCGTCTACCAGCCTGTAGAATACGCCCCTGTCCAGCGAGGAAACGGACCTGTTGACCATGCCCATGATCCTGTCGAAGTAATCTCCGGATTCGGGCGCTCCCGACCCGCCCATCGCTTCCTCCAGATACCAGAGGCCGTTGTAGAACGCGGCGCAGATGGAATCGTAATCCTCCCAGGCATAAGTCGTCAAGGAGAGCCATATCACCGCGTGGAGAAGCTTCAGATCCTTCTCGGAGATCTCGTCGGAGATGAGCTTCAGATACTCGCCCTCCATGTCCTCCCAGCCGTTGGACTCGATCTTCAGGGAGATCTCGTCGCCGATGGTGAGGTCGAACTTGCGGAGGTTGAACTTGTCGTAGTTCCCTGCGATCGAGTAGTAGAGCTTCGCCCAGTCGTATGCCGGGTCGCCGTAGATCTTGGTGTCTCCGAAATAGCCGCGGGGGTCTATGAACACGGGATCCTTGCCGTTGCGGAGGATCAGGTTGGAGAATGTGCAGTCCCCGTGGATGATCGCGAAAGGCTTGTTCGATATCTCGTACAGCCTCTTCTCGAGCTCCTCCATGCAATAGAACACATTCCTGCATTTCCTCCCGTTGACGACTATGTATCTGTCGCATGCGTGGGGGATCAGGTCCCTGACCTCGCTGATGCGGCTTATGGTCTTGTCGTAATAGTTCTTGCGAGCGCTGAACGGATCGGCAGGCGCGCTTCCGCAGCTGTGCAGATGCTTCAGGCTGCCGACGATCTTCCTGAGTATCTCGGATTTCTCCTCGCGGCTGAAATCGTAGGCGAACACGTTCTTGCCGTCTACTTTCTCCATTACGATCGGAGGGCCGGTCTCATAGATCTTGGGGATCGGGATGCCTTCGAACCCCTTTACCGCTTCGTACCATGCGCACTCGTCCTGGGCCAGCTTCTTGCCCTGCGCGTCGATCCCTCTCTTGACCAGACGGCCGTAGCCGTCGGTCTCGATGGAATTGAACGGCCTGCATTTGCCGCCTTCGATCGACGGGATGTCCTCGTAAAGCCCGAACTCCCTGGCGTCCCTCAGATCGAAGGGCTTGAGAACTATCCCCGATCCGGAAAGCCAGCGGACGAACTCCCCCGATGCGGGGACGCCGGACAGAACCCTTTTGTCCTTGAACACGAACAGTCCGGCTATGCCTCCGCGGTCGCTCCTCTCTTCGACCGGGATCCCGTTCCTGAAGGACCACCTGCAGCTGAACCTGTCCGTGGTCCCGATCAGATTCCCGTCGCAGTCCGGAACGGAGGTCTCCTTTCCGAGGAACAGATCGCACCAGGTGAGCATGAATCTGGCTCCCTCCGGGATGAAAGTGAGCGCCTTCTTTATTCCGGCGCAGGTGCCGGTGTCTCCGTCGGCGCTGACGAATATGAATTTCGCCCTGTTCTCTCTGGGATAGATGTTGAGGTATTTCCTGAGGACATCCTCTTTGTAATCCCCGATGACGATGAACTTTTTGTCCTTGTATCTGTCGAACAGGTGGAGTATGAGTGGCCTGTTGTCGATTGGCACCAGAGCTTTGGGCTTGTTTCTGGTGTAATTCTTGAGGCGGGTTCCTTTGCCTCCGGCTTGGACGACCACGTAGTCGAATGCATCCATGATTAACCGTATTTATTCTTGACTAATAAGATGTTCCATCGAACAGAAAAATGGAAAGAACGGCCCCAAAAAATCGGGGCCGCATTCCGGGGATTACAGAGGGAATCAGGGTTTCATGCCGAGGGCTCTCCTGGCTTCCCTGTGGCCTTTTATTGCGGCGCGGCGGAGGAATATTTCCGCTTTTTCGGCGTTCTTCTCCATGCCAATGCCGTCCCTGCACATCAGGTAGAAGCGGTAGCACCTGTTCATATCCAGCGCATAAGACAGCTTCGAATAGATCTCCGCGGCCTTTTTGTAGTCCTGCTCGAAAAGCACGCCTTCATAGTACATGTCGGCAAGAGACAGACGGTGCGATGCGGATACCTCGGCGGACATGAGATAGCATTCCTTGGCCTGGGACATGTCCGAAGATTCGGAGCTTCCGGACCTGTATATGGATGCCAGCTCCGCGATGGCTTTGGAATTGAAATTCATCGCGGACTTCCTGATCAGATCGTCCGGATTGACGTCGATCTCCAGGCGCGAAGATATCGTATCCGCCAGGCTGTACTGGTATGGGGCTATTGCCGAATGGGAATAGATTCTGAACCACTTGTCAGACTTCTCCGCATTGCTCTCGACGCCGTCGCCGTCCCTGTACATGCAGGCCACTTTGTATTGGCTTGACACGCTTCCGCCTCTGGCGCCCTTCAGATAGTATTCGAAAGCTTTGGCCGGATCCTGCTCCACGAGCTTCCCCGCATAGTAGATCCCAGCCAGTTCGACGATGGATTTGAGATGCCCCGATTCCGCGGCTTTCTCGAGGCATTCCAGGTATTTCGCGCTGTCAAGATCGGTTCCGATGCCGTCCCTGGACATTATTGCCATCTGATAGAGCGCATCCGGGCTGCCTTCCTTGGCCGCGATAGAGAACTGGGCATAGGCGGCGCGGCGGTCGTCCTCGTTCCAGGCCGTCTTGAGCAGAACGTTGCCGTACCTGAGGACGTCCATCGGAATCCCGGACTCGGCGAGTTTGCGGCAGATCTCGATGACCTCCGCCCTTTCGGGATCCGATTCGTCCCCTCCGGAAAGCGAAGAGAGCTTCATGCGGGCGGCCGAGTTGCCTTTGGAAGCGGCCGCCTGGTACAGTATGAAAGCTTCGCTGCGGTCCTCCTCGGAATCCGAATCCATGAGCATGTCGGCGTAAACAACCTGGGCTTCGCTGTGGCCCTGGTTCGCGGCCTTGATGATCCATTCGCGGTAAAGCTCCTCGTTCTTCTCGGTTTTCTTGCCGTCGCGGTACATCAGCGCAAGGGCATATTGGGCGGAAGGCACTCCCCCGGCCGCCTGATCGTAGATGATGTCGAAAGACTCCGTCATCGCCCTCATGTATTTGGCGCAGACGTTCTTCGTCTTCCCGTCGGCCACGATCTTCCCTTTCTCGATCCAGATGGCGCGGGTGCAGAAATCTTCGACCGCGGATATCCCGTGGGACACGAAAACGACGGTCTTGCCGCTTTTGATGATGTTCATGAAAGCGGTCTTGGCTTTGGCCGAGAATGTGGCGTCGCCGGTGCTGAGGACCTCGTCCACCAGCATTATGTCGGCGTCCACGTGGAGCATGACGGAGAAAGCGAGCCTCGAGGACATCCCCGAAGAATAGGTTTTGAGCGGATTGTCGATATATTCCCTCAGCCCCGAGAAATCGATGATCTGCTCTATCTTCTCGCCCATCTGCTTCCTGCTGAAGCCGTAGAGCTCCCCCTTGAGGTAGATGTTCTCCCTTCCGGACATGTCCCCCTGGAATCCCATGCCCAAGGCGAGGATGCTGGCGACCTTCCCGTCGACTTCGACGGTGCCGGTGTCTGGCTCGAGGATCTTAGCTATTATGCTCAGAAGGGTGCTCTTTCCGCTGCCGTTCCTTCCTAGGACGCCCAGGATCTCCCCCTTCTTGACCTCGAGGTTTATGCCGCTGAAGACTTTGTGCTTCACCGTAGAGGTTTTGTTCTTTCTGATGAGCCCTTTCGATGCTTCGTCACGGACCTCCAGCTTAAAGGATTTGCTGATATTCTTCAGTTCTATGGCATTTCCTTCTTTCATCACAACCTCTCCACGAATCCGCGCTTAAGATAATTGAATATGATGATTCCCACGAGCATCGCTATAACCGCCAAAAGGAAGCACATGGCGTAGACGCCCAGATCCGGGATCTCCTTGAGATAGATGGCGGAATGGAAGCATTCCAGGAAGTATGTGAACGGATTGATCCAATAAACGGTCGCGATTATCCCCGTCGCCTGGGAGGCCAGCTTGCGTATGGGCGAGAATACGAAGAAAACCAGCCCCATCGAGCCGAGAAGATACTGGACATCAGGCACGTACACGGTTACCGAGGACAGCGCCAGGGTGCATCCCACACAGAAGAAATACAGGGCGACCAGCAGCGGTATCAGCATCAGCAGCCCCAGGATGTTGACCCCGTATCCGCTTATCACGAGGAACAGGATGATAAACGCCTACCCTATCAGCAGGACTATCAGATGCACGGTGGTCCTCGAAAGAACCAGTATCTCCTTGGGGATGTACATCTTCTTGATTATCCCTTTGTTTCCTGTGAATGCCGTGGTGCCGCCGGCCACTCCCGAAGAAAGCATATGGTATGCCATGATGCCGCTGGCGACGAGGATCCAGTAATGCTCCGGCCTGTCCCTGACCTCCTCGCTTATGAAATAGCAGAGAACGATGTATACCACGGGCATGGCGAAATGCCAGGCGAAGCCCAGGAAGGAATTCTTGTATTTCCCGTACAGCGACTTCTCTACGAGCGACCTCATCACATTCCTGTAGCTGTAAAGCTCCCGGAGCTTTGCTCTGAACCCGGAAGGCTGAGGTCTCACGGCTGGCACGTCGCTCATAACTGTTTTGGCTACAACGTGCGACGATATATAATCCTGATTGACGAACGCCGAAAACAGGGCAGGAAATCAGGAGGAGGGGAAAACCCTCCCCCTATCATCTCCTGGAAGAAAGCGCGGAATATATCCCGATAAGACCGAAAACCGCCAGCAGGATTCCCGCGACGGTCATTATCACATCGGCCATGAACGAAGGGTTGAAGATCATGAGGGATCCGACGGCCACCATCAGAACCCCGATTATGATGCCTATGATCCTTGCTCCGGGGAACTGAAGCATGGAAGCCCCCAGAATATACATCACGCCTATGATGACGATCGCTATCGCCAGGATGACCATCATCGCATCGCGGAAGAAGCTGGGAGCGGCGACCAAAGCTATGCCCAGAATCAGCCCTATGGCGCATATCAGGACGCTGAAGGGGGTGGCTGCCCCGGCATTGACGGCGAGAGACAGCACGGATCCCAGAATGATCAGTGCGCCCGCGACCATAAGAACGATGTCGAGGGACCCTTTCCCGCCGATGGCCACGGCGATTCCGACGGCAAAAATGATCGCCGATATGATCAGATTGGTTTTCCATGGATTCCCGTCTATGACTGTGACTTTGCCCATGTTTTATCAGCCTCCTCCTTGATTGGCCTGGGGATAGATAACATTTGTCCGCGCCAACATTATCATCATCCTGAGCGATACGGGCCGCATGGCAGTCAAAAGCGTGAATGCCTCGCACATACTGGTGAAGAACGCGAAAGACGCGGAAAACATCATGGCCCGCCTGGAAAAGGGGGAGAGCTTCGAGGATCTGGCCAAAAGATTCTCCAAATGCCCTTCAAAATCCAAAGGCGGAAGCCTGGGCTGGTTCAGCCGCGGCGACATGGTCGCGGAATTCGAGAAGGCCTGCTTCGAAGGCAGGACCGGCGACATCGTCGGCCCGGTGAAGACCGAGTTCGGATACCACATAATAAAGATCGTCGGCCAGAAATAAAGAAACAGTTTGAAAATGCGCCCCTCCCGTTCCCGGGAGAGGCGCCGGCCTCATCAGAGGTCGTAGTTCTTCATGTTGAAGTTGGGGACGACGTCCGCGTACTCCTTGACGCAGTAGTCAACGAACTTGTCGGTGTCGTCGGGAAGCGCGGAAAGCTTCTTGTTGATGTCCTGGAGGGTGTCCAGCTGCTTGGCGGTGAGGCCGAGCTCCTTGGACT
>JAEEJP010000089.1 GCA_016281925.1 Methanomassiliicoccaceae archaeon | reverse complement strand
GGAAAGCATGAGGCCCGGCCTCGTTCCCCTCCGCATTTACGGCGCCGTCGCAGCCGTTTGCCTGGCATCCGCGGCCGTGTCCGCCGGAACCATGATCGTCCTTCATGGTATGGGTGGTCTCGAGACGCGCTATGTCATGGCCTTCGTGTCGGTCCCATACGTAATAGGTACGGTCGCGCTTTCGCTCTCGGGCTCCGTGCGCATGCGCCCCGGGTGGAACTCGTTCCTCGTATCCTCGGGGGTCGGCAGGAAGGAGGTGATGCTGTCGCTTCACGCTCCTGCTCTGGCGATCCATCTGGCTGTCTCGATTTTCTTCGCCGCCGCATCCTTCCTCTTCCCGGAGAGGATCGGCATCGCCGTGCTCGCATGCGCCTGCATCGCGCTGGCCGTATCCGTTCTGGCCGCTGTTGTCGGCATCGCGTCATACTCCATGTCGGGATCCTCGCTCATGGCGGACCTCTCGGGCGTGGTCGCGCCCATGGTCCTGGCCATGGTGTCCTATCTATCGTTCGTTGATGGCGCTCCGGCGGACATCGGACTGCCCGTGATGTGCCTGGTCGCATCCTTTGCCATAGTGGCCATGTGTCTGAAGGCCTCCATCAATTGCTTCAGGAGGCTGGACCTGTGAACCGCTTCCTCCGCGTATGGGCGGCCTCGTTCAGCGTCAGGACGGCGATCGGACTGGCGATGCTGGCCGCCATGGTGCTCGCGGCGTTCGCGCTGACCGTGGACCCTGTCATAATCGCCCTGGCGGCTGCAGCCTCCGTCATAGGGATTGTGATCTACGCCAGGAGCAAGGAGCAGGGGATAGACGGCTCGTTGCTGTCGGGGCCAGCGGCGGAGAATAGGTTCCTCTCCTTCCAGCTGGCCAGCGGGATGGACAGGAAGGAGTACGTGGACGCGTACTCCTGGCTGCTCCTGGCCTTCCTCCCGTTGATCTTCATGCTGTTCCTGGTTCTGATGCGGACCATGCTGGAGGACTCGGTCAAGAGCGTGGAGAGCGCCCTGACGCTCACCCTGCTGGTGGTTCCGATGTTCTACATGATCGTCCACCATAACGTCTGCGCCCTGGCGGGACACGACAGGCCGGCGAGATTCCTCGCGGGGATGATGCTCTACATCCTGTTCTTCCTGGGAGTGCTCGTTGGCCTGATATGCCTGATGGACGCGCCCCTGCTCGGGATGGCCGTCTCGGCGGCCATAGGGATAGCCGCAGCGGTGTCGTTCCGCGACAGGGCCATCGAGACGATTATGAAGGCGGACGTTTGACAAGAAGATGATACGATGAACTCCAACGTGATATTCCAGATAAGCACCGTGCTGCTGGCTCTGGCCCTTGCGGCCGTCCTCATCGTCGTGTACGTGTTGCCGCCGGACGAAGGAACGGAGGGATACGTCGATCCGACCTTCAACCACGGGCTGCTGGCAATCGAGGACTTCCACATAGCCGATGATTCCACCGAATCCTCGGCCGAAGGGAAGATCTTCGCGATCAACGACGGCGAATTCAAGATAAAGCTCATCGCGAGCATGACGATCGGCGAGAACAATCCCATAGGGTTCCAGGTGGCGGTCTGGAACAACATGGTGGCGGACAGCATCTATCTCGAATTCAACGGCGACATAGAAGAATCCATGAAAAACGACGGATGGGGCAGCTGCTTTTACCATGAATACGGGACCCACTCCACGGAGATATTCATCGACAGCACCTACTCTTTCGTCACGAAGAAGCATGGGCCAGGAAGCGGTACGCTCGTCGCGGACTTCAGCATGGATCCCAAGTGGAGGAGCGAAGATGTCGACACCGTCGAGTTCTTCGTCAATGTAGGCTTCTCCGAAGATTCGCACGCCAGGTTCTTCCTTCCGGCGAAAGACCCGGACAGAGAGGTCAAGGGCCTGTCGTACACCCTCGGCAGGGAGAGCAGGAACCTCATGATGTCCGATCCCATCGAGCCCATTAATATAAGATTCGAGGATCAAAGCCTCGTCCTGAACCTTTCCCCCGAGCTATCGATCAACGAAGACGACACCTTCACGTTCTCTCCGCATCTCACCATACCTGCAGGGCAAGGGAAGTTCAGGAGCCTGAGGCTCAGCATCACAACGGAAAACGTCTTGTCCGCGACATATACCGACTTCGAATCCATGGATCCCAAGGCGAGCGTCCGCATACCCGAATACTATCTGGAGAAAGGCGCCGATATCGAATCCGACAGGTTGGAATTCACTGATTCGTGCACATTCGCGCTCGAAAAGGGCGTCGACAAGACCCATGTGTTCCTGAACATAAAGCTGGTCATGTCCCAGGACGGGATCCTCAACACGTTCACATCGGCGATAGACTTCCATTTCAGCAGATCCGGGATATTTTACAACACCATACTTTGCTTATTGGACAGCGACGAGCAGAACAACCCGACTTACGGACAGCAAATGGATTTCAAGAGAAAGGTGGAGTCCGGAGACGTGGTGTATATAACCGGGGACTTCACCAAGATCGCCAGGCTCACGGACATAGGCGTCCAGTACGTTCCGAACACCTATGGGACCGCGGTCATCTACGACCGGAACACGGGAGAGTTCCATTCGCATGTCCTCTACAAGTTTACAGACAGGCTGGACGACTGGGCGGAGTCTGTCGTGATGATGATCGCAGTGGAGGGCGGGCAATGAGCTCCAACGTGATATTCCAGATTAGTACTGTGGTTCTGGCATTGGCCCTCGCGGCTGTGCTTATAGTCGTCTACGTCATACCTGACGAGCACCTATATTCTTATCCAGACGTCAATGACGGGCTGATCGAGGTCGACAGCTTCGATATTGTCGATGAATACTCGGGTTCTTCTACCACTGGCAAGATATTCGCTATCGATGATGGCGAGTTCAAGGCGCGTCTGGTAGCGGACATCAATGTAGTGGACGGCGATTGGGGCGGATTCGGCATCAACGCCTATGACCACCTGGTCGTGGACAGCATCTATTGCGAGTTCAATGGCAGCATAGATCATGGCGATC
>JAEEJP010000088.1 GCA_016281925.1 Methanomassiliicoccaceae archaeon | reverse complement strand
TTCAGCCTGGAGCAGTTGTAAAAGGCGCCGTCCTCGATGCGCCTCACCTTCCCGCCGAACTCCAGCACCCTGATTTTACGGCCGTAGAACTCTCCGTTCCCGATGGTCTCCTTGTTCACCTTCACGCTCCACGCATGACCATGGCTTTATTTCAGTCTGACCTTGATGATAAATGAGATGAAAACGTCGGATCCGCACGAGGTCGAACTTATAGACCTTGCGTTCCCTCTTGAGCCTGTCCGGCTCGGTGACCGTGTATTTCCTCTTGACGGCCACCCTTCCGTTGAAGACGTACCTGTTGGGCTTCCTCTTGACGAACAGGTAGACGTACTTCCCAGAGCTGTAGTACAAGAAACGGTTGCCGGAGGTAAGGGTCTGATCCCCCTCCAGACCTTCACCGGTATAGGTGAATACGTATCCCCCATCATCGTCCTGCGCCCAGCCGAGGCCGTCCTTGTAAACTCCTGAGCCCATTGATAGAAGAACGCAGGTATCATGATGCGCCCTAATGCCTCTATAAAACCTGCTAACGCCAAAAGCTTGGGAGATCGTGTCGTTATCGTAGCAGTAACCGACGCAAAACGTGATTCCGTTGGCGGTCGCGATGTCCGATTTCGCGTTGTCTGAAGGAATGCTTCCGTCGCGTCCCTCGGACATGTACTGGCCGTAGATCCACTTCCCTGCGAGGACGCGTCCGTCCGCATACCACATCTTGCCTTCTCCATGGGGGATGCGGTCCAGAACGTACCCTTCGTAATAGTCGTCGTTTTCGAAATAAACCGTATCGAAAACGATCTTGTCCATGTCAGGGTCCATGCATGGCCTTCACCTGACGGTAGAACTATAACGACGCCGCATGCTCGCTTAAATAAGAGTTTCCGAACTGCCATACGACTGCGGCTATCGCTAAGATGAATGGTGATAAGCTGCTGATGCTACGGTGCCGGCGCAGACCTTAAGCGACGCAGGTTCGAAATCTTCTCCTTCCTGGCCTTCATGCGGTCCTTGACGGCTTCATGCCCGGCATCCTTTAGCTATTTGACTGAATGTCCAGCATCGACGAGCTCTTTGACGCTGAAACCGGCGCCCTTCAGGTCCCCTAGGTCATAGCCTGCGTCCCTGAGATCGGCGATGGAGTATCCCACATCCCTCAGGTCGCGGGCAGCGTAGACTGCCTACCTGAACTCCTTCGCGGAGAAGCCCGCGTCACGCATCTCCGCGATGCCGTAGCCAAACTTGACGAAATGCCTTATCATGGCGCCCTTGGCCCTCAGATCCTGCTCGTTTAGCACCAGGGATTCCTTGATCTACCCGATTCCGAATCCGCCGTCCAGAGATCTGGAATTTTGAATCCGCTTTCGACGAGCTCAGCCGCGCCGCTCCCTTGGCTTCAGCTCCCTTATCTGAGCGGGATCTCCGCAAGCTGCTTCCTTTCCAAAGAGTTCTTTCCATCGGGGTCCATGGCGAACACCTGCCTGAATGCTATGTTCAGAACAGGCTCTAGACCGTTAATACGTTTTGGAACGGATGATTGCATGTCGGTGTAAGACTATAGTGATGTATTAAGATATATTGATATAATTAATTTAATTTTTATATTAATAATTGATGATTTTTATAAAAATTCTTTAATAATATCCGATGAGTCCATCGAATGTGAACGATAACATGCCCTAGGCTTACGATGACCAGTCGACGACATGCCGCTCCATCAAAGGGGGTTCGTCTTGAAGACCGCATTGCTGTTGGTGGCGATAGCGATAATCGCGGCGATCGGCGCCGGCGCATTCCTGCTCATGCATCATGACGATGGAGGAAACGGCAAGGCCGAGGATGACGGCGGAGACGTCGATCCCGTTCTGCCGGCCTCAGGAAAATACCTGGTGGCTTTCTTCTCCCGCGACGGCGAACAATACGATGTGGGCGTCGTGGACAAGGGGAACACTGCCATTGTTGCGGAAATGATCTCCGAATACATCGGAGCGGACGTCTTCGAGATAAAACCCAAGGACGACCGTTATCCCCGCACGTATACGGAGCTCACGGAGGTCGCCAAGGCCGAGAGGGAGAACGGCGCCCGCCCGGAATACGCAGGAACCGTTCCGGATCTGAGCGCCTACGACAGGATATTCATCGGATCCCCGGTGTGGTGGGGCGACTGGCCGATGATTATGTACACCTTCTTCGAGGACAACGACCTGTCCGGAAAGAAAGTGACGATATTCTCCACCCATGCGGGAAGCGGCCTCTCCACGTTCCATGAGAATCTGAAGAAGATCCATCCCGGATGCGACGTCGCGGACGGCATCGCCGTGAGGGGCTCCGACGCCCAGAAATCGCCCGAGGCCGTGAAGGCGCAGGTGAGGGAATGGCTGGACGACGTCGTGCCGCGCGGATACCAGGCACCTGTTTTCAATTTCGAGAAGGGCACGGTGAAGCTCAACAGCGGATACGACATGCCGATCCTCGGAATCGGAACGTATGCCTTGAGCAACGAGCAGGCGGAGAATTCCGTCTACTGGGCGCTCCGCGACGGATTCAGGCTCATCGACACCGCCAGGATCTACGGCAACGAGACCGGAGTGGGAAAGGGGATCCAGCGCGCCATCGACGAGGGGATCGTCACCCGCGGGGAGATATTCGTCACCACGAAGATGTGGACAGCCGACTACGGGAACGGCGAATCGGCGATACAGGGCTCCCTGAACCGTCTCGGACTGGACTATGTGGACCTCATGATACTGCACCATTCCCAGCCCAGGAATGACGTAAGCGCGTACAAGGCGATGGAGAAGGCCGTCTCCGAGGGGAAGATCAGATCCATCGGGCTCTCCAACTATTATGAGACCTACGACTTCGACCGCTTGGCGAGGTCCGCAGGGATAATGCCTGCGGTCCTCCAGAACGAGACCCACCCGTATCACCAGAGCGGCGAGATGAAGGAGCATATCGCCAAGTACGGGACCGTCCTGGAAAGCTGGTTCCCGCTAGGAGGAAGGGGGAACACGCAGACCCTGTTCGGGGATCCGACGATATCCGGAATAGCGGAGTCCCATGGGAAATCTCCGGCTCAGACCATCATCCGCTGGCATCTGCAGGCCGGGAACGTATGCATACCGGGATCGTCCAACGAGTCCCATATCGCGGAAGACTACGAAGTCTGGGATTTCTCGCTGACCGATGAGGAGATGTCCCGGATGAGGGCCCTCGAGCGCGACGAGCGCTTCGCGGACTATTGAAACGATTCATGGACACAGGAAGTGAAAGGAATGATATTCGACAGGAACGAGGACAAGGAAGTGGTGGCCCTCCTGGGCGCTGGTAGCATGGGCACCGCCATCGTGCGCCGCATAGCCGCGGGGCGCAGGATCCTTCTCGGCGACATCAGCGAGAAGAATCTGGAAAAAGCCGCCGAAGGCTTCCGTTACGGCGGATACGACGTCGTCACGCAGACCGTGGACGCGACCGACAAGGAGAGCGTGAAGGCCTTCGCGGCCAAGGCGGCCGGCCTGGGTCGCGTCAAATACTTCATAGACACGGCGGGAGCGTCCCCCAACCAGGCCAGGCCGGAGCACATAGTGAAGCTGGACATGGTCGGGACCGGCTATGCCATAGACGCCTTCGGGGAGGTCATGGCGCAGGGCGGCGCTGGCCTGGTCATATCCAGCCAGGCGGGATACATGTGCTCCATACCCGACGAGGTCGAGTCGGCCATCCTGAACTCGACGACCGAGGGGCTCGCCGACATCCCCTACATCAGGGAGACTGCGATGCAGAACTCGGGAATGGCCTACACGGTGGCGAAACGCGTCAACCACCTCCAGGTCATGAGGGCGGCCGCCACGTCCTGGAAGCAGCGCAGGGCCCGCATCAACAGCATAAGCCCCGGCGTCATAGTCACTCCCCTGGCATACGACGAGTTCTCCGCCGCAGGCGACGGATACCAGCAGATGATCGATTCCTCCTCGGCGGAGAGGTGCGGGACGTCCGACGAGATCGCGGAGGCTTCGGCCTTCCTCCTCGGGGAGCATGCCGGGTTCATCACCGGAATCGACCTCCTGATGGATGGCGGAGTGATAGCGTCGATCCGCACGGGATGCTACAAGCTGCAGGTGAGGTGAGGGAATGGAGTTCATGAAGCTCAACAACGGATCGGAATTCCCCGTAATCGGGATAGGCACGTTCATGCTCAGCCCCGCGGATGCTGAGAACAGCGTCAGAGAGGCCCTGAAGATGGGCTACGGGATGGTGGACACCGCCAACGCCTATGTCAACGAGAGGGCATGCGGGCGCGGAATACGCGACAGCGGGGTGGACAGGAAGGAGGTCTTCGTCTCCACCAAGCTCTGGCCAAGCGAATACGCCAACCCTCATGCCGTCGATGAGACGCTCGAGCGCCTCGGCCTCGATTACGTCGACCTCCTCTACATCCACCAGCCGGCCGGCGACTGGATGGCGGGATACAGGCAGCTTGAGAAAGCCTGCAGGGAAGGAAAGGCGAAGTCCATCGGGATCTCCAATTTCGAGGGGAAGTACCTCGATCAGCTGAGAACGAAATGGGAGATCGTGCCGCAGTTCATCCAGGTGGAGGCGCACCCCTACTTCACCCAGAAGGACCTTCGTGCAATCATAGACCCCTTGGGCATCAGGATCATGAGCTGGTACCCTCTCGGACACGGCGACAGCAGGCTGATGTCCGAACCGGTCTTCGCGGACCTCGGAGCGAAATACGGCAAGACGCCTGCGCAGATCATACTCCGCTGGCATGTCCAGATGGGGTTCTCGGTCATTCCCGGAAGCAGGAACGTCTCCCACATAAGGGACAACCTCGGCATCCTGGACTTCAAGCTGTCCGACGAGGACATGTCCCTTATCGCGAAGCTGGACAGGGGCGAGAGGTACTACCATCGCACGGACGGCCAGCTGGCCCAGTTCGCGTCGTGGAAGCCGGATTTCGAGAAGAGCTGAACGGGACCGTCATCCCCATGACCGGATCCGTACGTCAAGCAAAAAGAAACCGCCGGCTTGCAGATTCAGACATGGATGGATTCCCAAAACGGGGGCATCGCCCCCGTCCCGCCTTTCATGGATCGCCGCTTGGATCGTCAAGACGCTCCGTCGCATCTTCTTGAATCCTCTGAGCATCCATTCCCCGATGGACTTGAACCCGTACTTCAGGGTCCCCTTCATGTGGCGGCTCTGGCTGTGCGCCGTCGCCTTTCCCGCCATGACCGCCTCGACGACCTCCTGCCACGTCT
>JAEEJP010000087.1 GCA_016281925.1 Methanomassiliicoccaceae archaeon | reverse complement strand
CTCAGAGCGAATCCCCTCACGATGGCGATGATAAGGCCGATGATTGTCATCATCACGACCAAAGCTATCAGGGTCTTCCAGGTCAGGACGTCTTCTGCCTTGAATCCGCTGACGGAAGCGCCGGTAAGGGAGTTCAGCATCGTAGAAACGACAGGAATGACAAATGAGCACAACATGATTGAGCCAAGGCCGGCCGCAATACAGCCGGTGATGACCTTATCTATTGCATTGTCATCCATAAAAATGATATTTCGTATCAAAATTTAAGACAATGCATCATAAGTGTTTCTTTTTAGGCAAATGTGGCACACATGCGGCCATATACGCTTTCCTTCTCGTCTTGGCGTCGTCGAACTAAGCGCCCGGTGTCCCCGGCCAATAGTGCGCCATATAGACCTCCCTGTCGCATCTCGTCTCCTCGATGAATGCGTCAGCGTCGTCCGCCATCCCGTATACCGCGGGGTCGCACGCGCTCCATTCGATGTAGACGCACGGATCCGCATAGTCGATGTCGTCCGGCGAATCCACTTTGCAGTAGGCCATCCAGCGCTCCAGCATCTGAGGGTTCATGCGCGTCTTCATCGCCGCCTGGTTGCGCATGTCGTCGATTTTCATGACTTCTTCGAGCTTGCCGCGTATGGCCTTCCTCAGCTCTGGGCTCCCCGGTTCCTTCTTCCCGGAGATGAAATCCCTCATTCTCCTTCCCATCATATCATCCTCATGACCATCCAGATGCCTACTATCGCCGCCACGGCGATGATCAGCAGCTTCTGCCACTCGATAGGCTTCCTTTCGAGCTGGCCCAGCGAGTCGAATCCCTTCTTTATCCTCTCGTCATGATAGTAGCAGTAGTAGCCGCGGCCGTCGAAATAGCTGTGCGGCACGATGAATTCTCCGTCCTCGTCCCTCTCCGCGTCGGGGTCCAGGTATTCGGGGACGTCGGGATCCATGCCCACTACGGCCCATTGGTCTTTCCTGCCGGCGATGTGCACCGCCTCCTGGGGAAGCTGGCTGAGCCTCGTCTCCGTTATCGTGTCGATGTATCCCCAGTCGACGTCGTAATCGCGCTCGAAAGTATGCAGCCATACTTTGGGGTCCTTCTTTCTTTTCCTGAGCTTCTCTATGAGGTCGGAGATGATTGCCACGGCATCACCCCAGGAACGCCCAGACTATGACGGCGGCGGCTATGATGCCGCCCATCATCGGGTATATCATATTGTACATATCGACCGCCTTTTTCATGATCCCGCTTCCTGGGCGCATCGGATGGGAATTGCGGACAATGTGGATCATCGGGATGACGTCTTCCTGATGGTAGGAGATGTCGCCCACGATGTCGTAAGGCGCCCCCGCATTCTCCCTGAAGAACTGGACCTCATCGAAGGCAATGTCCCCGTTGGGTTTCACCGTCTTGAGCCTGATGAAGCATTCGGGCATGATCGGGTAGATTATGCGCTGATGCTCGAAAAACACCTTCCCGAAGTCCTTTTTGGCTATCTGGCAGATATCCACGAAATTGTTTGCCGTTATGATCACTTTCATGCCTCGGCCTCCTCTTCCTCCCCGTTCCTCGATATGAAGTCCTCGACGAGACGCCTTTGCGCCTCCTTCTTGTAGTCCTGGTATTCCCTCCAGAGCGCCGGACGCGGCATCCTGTAGATGCCCCATGCCAAAGGCTGCCAAAAAACCGAAGTCTTGAAGGTGGAGGGCTTCGACTTCTGGAAAAGCTTGAAGAATCCGCGCTTCGAGTAGCCCGGAATCGGCGCCTTCTCCCCGCATACAACAAGGAAATCCACATGGTCGTCCCTGATGCGGTTGTTAAGGCTCCTGAGCTCCGGGATGCAGATAAACGACGTCATCCCTCTGGACCTGAGCGTGTCGAAAAGAACCACCACATCCGTGGATTCCCTCGTCCCGTGGCGGTTGGAATTCAGGATGACGCTGCCTTCGTCGAACCAATTTATCTTGCTCACGGCGTCCGGAGGCTGGGACAGCTTGGCCGCCAAATCCTTGTTCGTATAGATGTAATTGCCTTCCAGGAGGAAGTAGGGATCCATCAGATAGCACTCGTTCAGCGCCCACGCCGATTTCCCCGAACCGGTGCCGCCGACGACGGCCACGACGTTCTGATAGCCGGCCTTAACCCTGCTCCTGAGGATCTCCGCAAAGACCTCCGGGAGATCGGAGTAGACCGGAAGCGGAGGCGTGTCTATGGATGAGACGGCGACCTTATGGAGCCTGGCATGCAGCCTCGGATTCCATACCGCGATTCCCTCGGTCATTCGTCCTCCTGGACAGGATAATCGTAAGGCTGGGAGGACTGGCCGCCGAAGAACTCCGCCGGCATCGCGCCTCCTGCCTGGACGATCCCTATTATCTCCTGCCTCCCTTTGCCGCCGGAAGACACTGCCAGGCGTTCGAGCCGTTCTATTGTCCCGATTATGAATTCGCATTTATAGCGGGTATAATAGCTGATACCTGCGTCTATGGCTCCGATGATGGGGCGGTTGGTTCTCGTGACGATCTCCAGCCTCCTGCCCTCGGTTGTCATCAGGTAGCCGAGACCTTTGGAGACCGGAGGGTCCGGCGCCCTTGACTCGGATATAGCGGGCTCGTCGAACAGATCCGCGGCTTTCTTGCGCGCCATCGGTCGTTCCTCCCGGAGAAAGTCATCCCCCAAATGGAATAGGCCATGATGCAGAACTGGGGGGCTATTAGCATGATGGTCTCCTCGTTGCTGACGCCTTCGGAGGCCCACATGACCCAGAGGATCGCGGTGACGCTCAGGGCCATGGACAGGGTGAACGCGCGCGACGGCGTTTTGCGGTACAGCATGCATGCCGCTCCGATTGCAAGCGCTGCAATGTAAAGCGCCAATCCCGGTCCTTCTATCATGCCTGCGGAATCGTCCGTTGCAATTAAAAATCTGTCGGTGACGCGGCTCTAATTAACTATATACTATATGGAAAAGGTGCCATTTCGCCGAAAAAACAGATTAAAATCATCAAAAAAATAATAAAATATGGCACATATGATAATATGTATCATTAATGTCAATTATATTTATGATATTTACAAAATATTTATTATACCGCCAAAATCATGCGCAAACATGCAGAGGAACCTCCGCTACAACGATGAGCAGAACAATGGCTGCTTTGCGAAGCTCAGGGCTTTCGGGGCCCGCTCGATAGGGATCACCATACCCTCGACGATGAGGAAGACGCTGAAGCTCTACCCCGGGCAGATAGTATGGGTGACGGTCTCCGTCGTCAAGGTTGAGGACGACAAAAGCAAGGAGGGCCAGCGATGAGAACGGAGACCATCGAATTCGGTCTCTTCATCCTCGGAGTAATGGTGACAATGGGCGGCGCCGTATTCAGCACTATCAACCATAATCTGACATGGCTGACCGTCTTCGCCATCATCATTCTCGCGTATGGCGGCATGTTACTGTGGATGCAGCGCGTTTGGGATGCCCGCAGACTGGAGGACAGGGAGGGAACCGTCGATGCCGAATGACGAATGCCGCCTCACCTACTCGGAGGGCAACGAAATCAGAAGGAATGCGGAAAAACCCTATGTAAAAGCGGAAATATTATTTCTGCTGATGGGGCTCGTCTGCATTGGAGCTCTGGGTTGCTCTGAATTGCTGGATGAGCATTTCCATATCCATAACCATGACGAGCTCGACGATCTGCTGGACAGTGGGACGGTCCCGCCTGAGCTCCATGAATATCTGCTCCATAAGGAGAGAGAACAATTTTTATTGCTGCCGGCGGCCTTCATAATAAACCTCATCATCTCGGCCTTGACCCTGAGTGTAATGGGGGAAATAGAAGCAAAGAAGGCACTGAAAGAGGCCAACCGCAAGAGGGGCGATGCGGATGAATGACGGCACAAAGGCGAAGCTGCTGATGGCAGGGACGCTGACGAACAAGGCGCTGACGTGGGTAATCCTGGCATGCGCATTAATCCTCGCCGTTGCCCTAAGCAGCTTACTGAGGGAAGCCACCGGCCGTTACAGCGAATCTATGGATGCCCTCAAAGAGCTGGCCGAGGCCGGCGCCGTCCAGCCTGAGATCGTAGGGGCATTCGAGGGTCTTATGGGGATAACGGTAAGCCTGTTCCTGCTCCTGACGGTAGTGATAATCCTGATGAGGCGTCGGAAGCAATGAATGAAATGCCTGATAACCCCGACCTCATGGATCTCGTGAGGCTTCTGATGCCGATAAGGCCGATGAAGGCGCGGGCCGAAGCCAGCCGCAAGAAGAGCGATACGGATGAACGGCGGAAAGAATTATGATGCCGCTTTTCGTACTGCTCCTATACATCACAGGGCTAAGAAAATGAAGCTGAGCATAGAAGTGATTATTTCGATTGCAATCATGGCGCTTCCGGCTGTGCTGTTCATCCCTCTTTTCACATAGCCGATAGGCTGGGAAAAGAGAATCCTTGCCGTCGGGTCCTATTTATTGGGATTCGCATATTTTGTCTATTATACAATAGAATATGACAGAAACAACCCTTAAATCAGGGTCTAAGCTGGACCCTGGCTACATATTTTTTAGGGGCCTCCGAAGCCGCGGAGCCCCTCCATTCCGGGCATTCCCCGCACGGGCACGCCATCGGAGTGGAGCTGTCGAGGACGGTCACGACACAGAACCGCCGCGGATCGCACGCGCGGCATGTGTAGCGCATGGCGGCCGCGGGCGGGGAATCATAGAAATCCAGATCGTTAGGGTTCATTCCATCACCAGCGGGCAGATGAGGGCCTTATAGCGCGACACGAGGCAATGCGCGTCTTTCAGACAGGACAAAGCCTCCCCGTCCTTCGTGTCAGTTGCTCCGATGCGGATCATGTAGTCGAGAATCTGAAGGACCGAATCGGCGCATCCGTAGGAGTAATCGGGCAATTCCAATGCCATAGCCATAGAAACGGCCTCGGATAATATAAAGAAGCGCGACGGGTTCGGGCCGCCGCGCCGGAGGTGCCTTATCCATGTGCGGGGGCCGGGCAGAAAGGAGGTGTGAGGTGAACCAGACGAACCCCGGCCTCACTGCAAGAATGGCATCCCGGATTAAAAAATGTCCCCATGGGGCCAGGAGTTGCGATATGATGTGATATGATGTGCCCCATAGGGGGCGCCGTGGAATGTGCAAAGGCGGCGCCGCATTCCCGATTGCTTTCCGTGCACAAAAAGGTAGAGTGAACGTGTAAAAAAGACGATCCGTGGTTGATGTTCGGGAGAACGTCATACGTCTGTCCGGACTGTATGGGATCCGGACCGCAAGAATGTGGAAGTGCGGCCCGAAGTCACCCTGCGAAAAGGACATCATACCCGGCCATATTAAATGTTTCCATGCCGAAAGCGAATCGTCAATCGTCGGCATGATGCGTTGCCCAACGGAGCGGAGCTCATCGGCAAAATATTCTTATAGGCATGACGGCACTTTACTACGTCATGTATTCTGACCCGGTTCCCTTCCTACCCGGAAGTGGGGACAAGGAGGGGGTTTTAGGGGGGGGATAGGGGAGTGCAGGGATACTCGATTTTTCTGAATTTGTCTCTCTGCTCCGTCTCTCTGCTTAGCACAGAACTAAACCTTAAATAACCCTGATGCGATTGGGATTCCGACGGTGTGGAAGCCGCCAGGAGGTCTTGCAGTGAAGAACTCCAAGACTATGTATGGGTTAGCTAAAACTAAGGCGATAGAGTATGGGCCGAGGCAGTACGGCAAGTGCGCCGGATTCTACCTCACGAAAGGCGAGATGAAAACGCTGTTCATCGAGGAGGGGTTCAACACGAACCGCCCGACGATGGGCAACTATGTGGGGGTGTGGCTCGAGCTGGGCTACATCTACACGATAAAACAGGACGGCTACGACGAGCCGGTGCATTTCTTCCTCCTCGACGATGGGGAAGACGGGCGCTACATCTTCGCCGCCGAAAGGACGTATCCCACGCTCCATTGGTGGAGCGGCGTGAAGGCGGTGATGTCGTGAAGAGCTCATCGACGATGCTCGCCATGGCCAGGGCGCACGCCGTGGAGCTGGGCCCGCGGATCTGGGAGGGCCGGAGATGCGGGGTTTTCCTGACCGTGGCCGAGCTCAAAGCGATCTACGACGACGCGGGGTTCAACTGGAAAGGCTCGGCCATGAGGCGCCATGTCGAGCAGTGGATGGGGTGCAGCCTCGTGGCCGCCGAGGGGCCGCTGGCGGCGCCGAGGTCGGCGATCTGGTTCGACTGCCCGGAGGAGATGCGCACGCGCATGGCGATGCTGTCCGAGGGATGCGGAGGGCGCCGCGTCGAGACCATCATCCCGGCGGAATGGCCGTCGCTCAGGAGGGCGCACGGGCTCCAGGAGGCGAGCGCATGAACGGCGACATAGTGGGCGGATGCCTCGAGGACCGCGTCGCCTGGTTCATGTCCGACGGCGAATGGCATTATGCGGAGGAGGTCGCCGAAGAGCTGGGGATAAGCAGGCATGACGCGCTGAAGAGCCTCCGCTACTGGCTCAGGAGGGGAGAGGTCGAGCGCAAGGACAACCGGGCCATCAGGCGGCGCTGGCTGTACCGCATGCCGGGGGGATGCGAATGAGCAGGCAAGAGATCCGCGACGAAATAGTGCGCATCGTGGACGGATGCTATGCGGACAAAAACAAGGACCGCCGCATATCCCTGAACAAACTGAGGAAAGCCGGCCAATACCCCAACACCGCGGACGGTCTGGCCGACGCTAAGCGCGATGCGTGCGAGGTCATGGATTCGCTGAAATCCACGGAACGCATCACATGGTATGGTTTCAGGAGCATCAGGGCTGACAGCCCTGAGTGGATTTTCTTCATGCTCCCGCCTTTCTATGCGCGCGAGGGGGAATGCGAATGAGCGCACTCCAGGTCACATTCATAAGCTCCCAGCGCTGGGAGAGGAAGCCGGGCATCGATGTAACGGTGAACGATGATACCTACGCGCTGACCGACCGCCAGGCGAACCATCTGGCCAGGACCATCATAAGCGACCCCTGGCGCGCCATTTAGGTGAACAGCATCACCGTCCATTCCGTCACAGATTATGTCAGGAAAGGCGGCTCCGTGGCCGTGGAGGACGTCGTGAGGGCTTTCCAGTACAATACGCCCGGATGCGTCCTCAAGGCGCTGGCCGCGGCCGTCCAGGACGGCGTCCTGTTTGTGGATGAGCTGGGCTTCGTGTCCGCCGCCGTCAGGTCGGGGGGATGCGGCGATGACTGAGGGCACTTTCTGCAAGGTCAGGATCTGCATCCCTGGCACCCTGTGCATTTACCGCAT
>JAEEJP010000086.1 GCA_016281925.1 Methanomassiliicoccaceae archaeon | reverse complement strand
TGGGCCCCGTTTTGGTTCTGGCCGGCGGGAATCCCGTCAGGCCGCAGAGCGGAACAGCCGACCGTCGCCGTCTCCCGTGTACAGGTGGCCGGCGAGGGCCTCGGCTGTCCTCGGAAGCTCGTTCCCGCTCTCGTCGAAGAAGGCGAGCCCGTGGAACGCGATGGACCCGATGGTCGTGACCGAGTCCCCGATGTCTACGGAGGCCAAGGATTTGCACCCTTGGAACGCGTTTTCCCCGATGGTCGTGACCGAGTCCCCGATGTCTACGGAGGCCAGGGAGGCGCATCTGTAGAACGCATATTTCCCTATGGTCCTGACCGAGTCCCCGATGTCTACGGAGGCCAGAGACCGGCATCCCCAGAACGCGCGGTCCCCGATGGTCTCCACCGAATCGGGGATGACTACTTCCACAAGGGATCCGCAGAACGGGAACGCGCAATAGCCTATGGACACCAAAGAATCCGGTATGGCCACGGATGCGAGAGAAACGCATGCGTAAAACGCGTACTCCCCGACGGACCTCAGAGAACCGCCGAAGTCGATGCTTTCCAGCGACTCACAGCGGGCGAACGCCTTCATGCCTATCCCGGAGACGCTTCCGAGATCCGCCGAGACCAGGGATCCGCATCCGTAGAAGGCCTTGGGGCCGATGTCGGAGACGGGATATTCCTTCCCGCCGTATGCTACCGAGGCCGGGACGGACAGATGCGCCATCGGCTCGGAGTAGCCAATCAAGGTGGCATCCTCGTCGCCGGACCAGTCCACCTTGAAGACCAAGCCGCCGGAGACGAACTCGAAGCCGTCCGCCACGCGCTGGAGCACGCAGCAGCGCCCCTCGTATGCGTGCCCGCCCAGGCTGCCGGCCGAGCAGTCCAGGGCGTTCCCTCTCTCGTCGAGGAACCTGATCCCGTAGAACGCGTTCTCCCCGATGGATTCCACGGAGCCCGGTATATCTACGCTGGACAGCGCAGTGCAGCCGCTGAACGCGCTCTTCCCTATGGACACTGCCGAATCCGGGATGGTGACGGAGGCGAGGGAACCGCACCCGAAGAAAGCGTACGCACCTATCTCCCCGAGGGAACCGCCGAATCCGACGCTTTCCAGCGACCCGCAGCGGGCGAAGGCCTTCATCCCTATATCAGATACGCCGCCCAGATCGGCGGATATCAGCCCTGAGAGACCATAGAATGCCTTGGGGCCTATGCCGGAGACAGCGTAACTCTTGCCCCCGT
Organism: Methanomassiliicoccaceae archaeon; assembly: GCA_016281925.1. Taxonomy (GTDB): domain Archaea; phylum Thermoplasmatota; class Thermoplasmata; order Methanomassiliicoccales; family Methanomethylophilaceae; genus Methanoprimaticola. Next base: position 1,615 of record JAEEJP010000086.1, on the reverse strand, counting down.
AGGACACCTCCGCCGGAACCTCCAAGCGCGCCATAGGCTCTGTATAACCGGCCAGGACGGCATCCGCACCGCCGGAGGGATCCGGCATGAACACCAGTCCGTCCGAGACGAATTTGTCCGTCACACGTTTCAGCACGCCCCCATGCCCTTCGTAATAGAATCCGCTGAGCTTATCCGGAGTATTGGAGAGGACGCTCCCGTTCTCGTCCAGGAACCTGACCCCGTGGAACGCGTTTTCCCTGATCGTGTTGACGGAGCCAGGGATGTTTATTGATGCTAGGGAGCGGCAGTAGGCGAACGCATAATTCCCGATATACGTGACCGAATCGGGTATGGAGACGGAGGTGAGGGAGGTGCAGTACTCGAACGCATACATCCCGATGGTCGTGACCGAATCCGGGATGGTGACGGAGGTGAGGGAGGAGCAGCCGTAGAACACACCCCCGATGGTCGTGACCGAATTCGAGATGTCTATGGAGGCCAGGGAGCGGCAGTAGGCGAACGCGTAAGCCTTGATTTCCGTGACCGAATCCGGGATGGTGACGGAGGTGAGGGAGGTGCAGTACTCGAACGCAAATTCCCCGATATACGTGACCGAATCGGGTATGGTGATAGATGACAGGGAGGAGCAATTGGCGAACGCGTATCTCCATATCTCAGTAACCGAATCCGGGATGTCCACGGAGACGAGGGAGGAGCAGCCGGAGAACAAACCATTGATGGCCGTGACCGAGTCCGGGATGGTCACGCTGGTTAGCGCCTTGCAACCGCTGAACGCTCCTGACCCGATGTCCGTGACCGAGTCCGGGATGTCCACGGAGGTCAGAGAGTTGCAGTTCCAGAACGCCCTCGCCCCAATGGTCTTGACCGAGTCCGGGATTGTGACGGAGGCCAGGGATGTGCAGCCGGAGAACGCATTATTCCCGATGGACGTGACCGGGCCTTCGAAGCGGACAGACATTATCCCAAGGCCGCCCCAAGGCCCGTAAGTACCATTATGATTTTTATAGTCATACATCTCGCCGCTGCCGGAGATGACCAGGTTGCCGGCGTCGTCGAGCTCCCAAGTCAGATTCTTCCCGCAGGTACCGGATCCGGCACCGTCCGAGCCGTCCGACTGCAAGGCTATGGCGAATGCCGCCGCTGCCATGATTACCGCGGCGACGGCGATAATGCGCCAGGCTCTCATTCCTTTGAATTCGCAGAAGTGTCCCATGGGATTCGCATCGTTCTGTGTATTTATAACCGCTCTGCCGAAGGATTGCTGCCGATCGCGGAGCTGAGCGCGCTCTCCATTGCGCGGGAAGGCAGGAGCCCCGGCGGGCGGGGCGGAACAAAAGGAAAGGTGCCCGGGGCCCCGGAAGGCCCCGGCTGTTTTCAGGATGCGAGATGCAGCTTCGCGTCCGATCCGGAGAAGGCGTGCCCGGAGAGAGTTTCCGGGACCGGCTGGAGCCTGGACCCCCCGTCGTAGAACGCCAGGCCGAAGAAGGCGTAGGGCCCGACAGATCCGAGATCCCCGCCGAACGCGACCTCCTCCAGAGAGACGCAGTTCGCGAAGGCTTTCATGCCTACCGACCTCGCGTTGGTCAGGTCGGCCGATTTCAAGGTGGAGCAT
>JAEEJP010000085.1 GCA_016281925.1 Methanomassiliicoccaceae archaeon | reverse complement strand
GGCCTACGGATCGGACATAGGGAAGGCCATCGTGATCTCCAGCGACGGCATCGACGGCGACTACCATTCCGCCGAGTACGACGTCGGCACCCTGCAGATACACGTCATAGACTCCGAGAACTCCGAGGTGATCTTCGGACCAATAACCGGGGACATAACCCTGTATTACTACTACATCTGATGCAGGGACACACCAGAAATGGCGGGGCTCCGGCCCCGCCCGCAAACCGCTTCCGCCGCGTGACTTCTGGGACTCTGCGACACCGAGATCAAGATTGCGCCGAGAACCTGGATGGAAACAACTTCCCGGCGGGAAATAGATCTCAGTCATGAGAACCGATTGGCGGCGGCCAGGCTATCCCGTCCCAAACAATTTCTCCGAGCGTCTCCGGGACCTTGACAATGACCGATCTGACGGGATTTGGAATGCGCTGCCCTTATGGCTGGCTAATCGATGGAATTGGTGCTATTGCGTTTTGACATCATTTCATTTTTCCGGTACGGTAAGAATTCTAATCTTCCCTCTGCCCTCGGTTCGATAGTCCCCCATTATTCAGACCCGTTTGAAGATACATTTCAGCACGGAACGGCTTTGACCCGGACCTCCGAATTGAGGCGAGGTTTGCAAGCCTGCGTCCCAACCTTAGAGCGACAAAAAATCCGGTAGGTCATTTGCACCCTGAAAAATGATCTAGAAAAAATCTAGTTCTAATCTACAAGACGTAATTGGCCGTTTTCGTCTGTTCGGGATAGTCGTTGTTAAACATTATGTCTGTAAATTCTGTTCATTTATCTAATATTAATATGTAATTTACAAATTTGAATATATTATAAGAGGTTTTTAAAACTTTTATCGCCTTATAATCAGCTGGCCTGGAATTCGAATTCCTCAAGTGGCTCCATTTTTTTCTTTATTTATACTCACAAAAGACTTAAATATGAAAATCAAAAAAATATTGATAAATCATCAAATCGAAAATACCGTTTTTTCATATCTTTTATTGTCGGACGGTATCGGACCCGCCGTTCTTAGAAGTGCCCCGATGCTCCGCCAGCTGCGATTTATCGTTGCCAGACCGTTGAATCCCGGAAGGACCTTCCTACCGTCGCGGTACGGACAAATTGCAGACAACGAAATTGAAGCACAAGAACATGCTAATACTGCGTCGAACAATCCGTACGGCGGATGATCATCTATAACGAGACCAAACAGGTGTTTTTGGATGAGCTGGACAGAGGGGTTCTGGACGAGAAACTATACGATTTGGTCAGGGATAGATTCGGTAGGGAAACCCCGAAGTCGGAAGTGAGGGCCTGGAAGAATTCGCTGATCCAGGCGGGAATGCGCATCCTCAGATCAGGGATCCCTGACGACTGCGGCATTGCGATAGAATACAACATCCCTTACACATCGAAACGCGTAGACCTCATTGTCTCCGGCCTTGACAGGGATGGCAGGAGCAATGCCGTGATAATAGAGCTCAAACAATGGGAATCCGCCGAATGCGTCCCGGGTAAGGACGGGATCGTACGCACTTTCTTAGGGGGAACGGAGCGCGAAGTGGCCCATCCGTCGTATCAGGCATGGTCATACGCCATGGCGATAATGGATTTCAACGCGGACGTCCAGGACATGGGCATCTCCCTCCATCCCTGCGCGTATCTCCACAATTATCTGCTGGCTGAGAACGATCCTCTCACCGACGATATCTACAGCAGATATCTCTCGGCGGCTCCGATATTCACCAAACACGACGGAGCGGTCATCGAAGGATTCCTGAGCAGATACATGAAAAAAGGCGACGGCAGAGAGACCATCTTCCATCTGGATTCAGGCAGGCTCAGGCCGTCCAAATCCCTCCAGGACGCATTGGCATCGATGATGCGCGGGAATGCCGAATTTACTCTGCTGGATACCCAGAAAGTCGTATACGAGGAGATCCTGTCGTCGGCGAAGCTGGCCGCGACTTCGGAAGGCAAGCGCACGATCATCGTCAAAGGCGGGCCCGGAACCGGGAAATCGGTGCTGGCCATCAACCTGCTGGCTGAGCTGATAAACCTCGGGATGTCCGCATCTTACGTATCCAAGAACCGCGCCCCCCGCGAAGTATACAAGCAGAAACTCAAAGGGAGCATCGCCAGAAGCCGCGTGGACATACTCTTCAGCGGTTCGGGATCGTTCATCGACCCCTCCTGCAGAGACAGGTTCGACGTGCTCCTGGCCGATGAGGCGCATCGTCTGAACGAAAAGAGCGGATTGTACGCGAACAAGGGCGAGAATCAGATATTGGAGATCATCCGCGCCTCGAAGCTTTCCATCTTCTTCATCGATGAGGACCAGATAGTGACGATGAACGACATCGGAAGCGTGGACGAGATAAAGCGGCACGCCGAAGCTCTCGGCTCCGAGGTTTTCGAGACCGAGCTGGACTCCCAGTTCCGCTGCTCCGGATCCGACGGATACATATCCTGGCTGGACAACATGCTGGAAATCCGCGAAACGGCCAATCCGCTCTGGGACAGATCTTACGGATACGACTTCAGGCTGTTCGACGACCCGAACGAGCTCAGGGAAGCCATAATCGAAAAGAACCGCCTCAGCAACAGATCCAGGATGGTCGCGGGATACTGCTGGAACTGGATCAAAGAAGGCAAGAGCGACTCCGCCGTCCATGACGTGGTGATCGGCGAGCACGATTTCGGGATGAGCTGGAACCTGGATTCCACCCAGACGTGGGCGGTCGACCCGGATTCCGTCAGGGAGATCGGATGCATACACACCTGCCAGGGGCTTGAATTCGATTATGTCGGAGTTATAATAGGCCCAGACCTGAGATTCGAAGACGGCCGCATAGTCACTGACGTCTCTAAAAGAGCCAGAACAGACCAGTCCGTCAGAGGCATCGGAAAGCTTCCGCCCGGAGAAAGAGAGAGGAGAGCAGACAGGATCATCAAGAACACATACAAAGTGCTCATGTCCAGAGGGATGAAGGGATGCTTCGTGTATTGCTGCGACGAGGGGCTGCGCGACCGCATCTCATTTCTTCTCGGAAAAGCCGGGACAACCGATATATCCGGCCCGAAGGATTGATGGCCATGGGACTGCGCGATCTCATCATCCAATTCGCTTCCGAATACCCTTCAGCCAAAAAGGAGAGCCTCAGAGGGCATCCTACGGCCGCGCTGATGAAGAAGATCGCATCGGAGGTCGCAGGATGCGGGGTTTTCGGGGAAGGATACTCCGTCCGCGGGAGCGTCGGGAAAGGCGGATGGGCGGAGATACCGTGGGTCGCCGCCTTCGATCTGGATGAGACCGACACTCTGCATCACGGCCTCGTAGCGGTCCTGATTTTCTCTGCCGATATGAAGTCTCTGTTCCTGTCCCTGAACCAGGGGAGCGTGACCTATTTCGATTCCCACTCCAGGGCGGAGACAAACAGGCACCTAGAAGAGAATTCCGCCGCGCTTCTCGGGGAATTGGATCATGAAAACTTGGACAGCGGCCGCATAGATCTGGGCGCGACTAGCAGCGTGGGCAGGTTCCTGGAGACAGGGAGCATTCTGAGCAGAAGGTACCCCATCGACAATCTGCCCTCCGACGCCCTGATTGTCTCTGATCTTGCCGTGTTCAGGGACATCTATTCCAAGGCGATGGAGGCCGAGCGCAGGCTGGGCCTGGACATGGCGATTCCAGGCAGGCGAACCCAGGTCCCCGCAGAATTCTTCCGCGAGAGGGATGCGATAGCAGCCGCCAAAGACGCCCTGGGCATGATGCTGTGCCGCAGGATGGAAGACGGGACCGTCATGAGAAAGCGCATAACCGAGACGGAAGCGTACACCGGAGAAAGAGACAGCGCCGCCCATGCCAGATTCGGCCGCACCAAAAGGAACGAGGTCCTGTATGAAAGCGGAGGGATAGCATACGTCTACCGCTGCCACATGTACTGGCTCCTGAACGTCACCGCCGGAAGGGAAGGGGACCCGCAATGCGTTCTGATAAGGGGCGTGGAAGGCGCGGACGGTCCCGGCAGGGCATCAAAGCTGATGGATTTCCGCAGGGAGATGAACGGCCTCCCTCTGGACGAAGAGCATGGCCTGTGGCTGGAATTCTCGGCCTGCGATGCCGAGATGGAGGCCGGGCCCAGAATCGGGATCGGGTACGCCTCTGAAGAGGACAGGGAAGCCCCGCTCAATTTCAGGCTCAGGATACGGAAGAGTTAAATTACCTATCATTATAGTAGGTTTATGGATGGCGCCGAGCTTTTCGCGAGGGCGGTCTCGACGGTGCAGGAGATCGGCATGAAAATCGGGGATGCCAGCGGCAGTATCTCTCTGTATTATCCGTTCGAAGGTGATCCCGCGGGACTGGAATCCGGATTCATGGAAGCGTCCATCGGGGTGCTGAAGAATCCGGCCATGGAATGCCTGCCCGGGAGAGTGACGATAATCATCTCCGAAGAGGACTGCAGACGGATACTGAAGCTCCCGGCCAAAGAATCCATGAAAGACACCGTATCGCTCATCGGAAAATGCGCCGGCATCGAAGAGTTCCGCGGATACATAACAGACAAGTATCCTGGCGCGGCCATCAGACCGTCATCCAGCATGGAATTCGATTGGATACTGACGTTCCCGAAGGAGGTGGACGCAGACATATACTGCATATCGGAGGAGATGGGCAGGCTCACATACCACAGATTCTCCGAGGAAGAATACCGGAGATTCGGATTCGGAGACTGAGAGATCGGTTATCAACCTATCTACCTACCAAGTTAGTAGGAATTACTAAATACGGAACCTGCGATTGCCATTGCGATGAGCAAAATGGAGCGGATCTATCTTGACAATGCCGCGACCTCGCGCATGAGGAAAGAGGCGTTCGATGCGATGCTGCCATATTTCATGGACGAATATGCTAATCCATCGAGCATCCATTCCATGTCGAAGAACCCCCGGGCCGCCGTGAAGAAAGCCAGGGAGCAGATTGCAGGCTGTCTGAACTGCGAGCCTTCCGAAATCTATTTCACCTCCGGGGGCACCGAATCCGACAACTGGGCGATGATCTCGGGCGCCGAGATGCTGTCCGACAAGGGGAAGCACATAATTATCTCCTCGATAGAGCACCACGCAATACTGGAGACAGCGGATTACCTGCAGAAAAGAGGTTTCGAAATCTCCAAAGCCCCTGTGGACGGGGACGGCGTCGTCAGACTGGACGAACTGAGGAAGATGTTCAGGCCGGACACCATCCTGGTTGCGGTCATGACGGCAAACAACGAGATCGGGACCGTGGAGCCCGTCAAAGAGATCGCGGAGATCGTGCACGAGCACGGGGCCCTGTTCTTCACCGACGCCGTCCAGGCGTTCGCCCACATACCTCTGGATACGAAAAAACTGGGCGTCGACATGCTCAGCGCCAGCGGCCACAAGTTCGGAGGGCCCAAAGGGATTGGGTTCCTGTACGTCCGCAAAGGCATCAGGCTGCCCCCGTTCATGCACGGCGGCGAGCAGGAAAGCGGAAGAAGGGCGGGAACCACGAACGTCCCCGGCATCGTCGGGATGGGCGCGGCCGCCGAGATATCGTGCGCGGAGATGGGGGAGACCGGGAAGCGTCTCACGGCGCTCCGCAACCATTACATCGAGCGGGTAGAGAAAGAGATCCCGTATTGCAGACTTAACGGCCACAGAACAGAAAGACTCCCCAGCAATGCCAATTTCAGCTTCCGCTTCGTGGAAGGCGAATCTATGCTCATGAACCTGGGGATGAAAGGCGTGTGCGTATCCACCGGATCCGCCTGCGCCTCCGGATCGCTGGACCCTTCGCATGTCCTGCTGGCCATAGGCCTTCCCCACGACATCGCCCACGGCTCCATCAGAGCCTCTTTCCCCGAGGACATAACCTTGGAGCAGGTCGATTACGCGGTGGACTGCCTGAAAGAAACGGTGGAGAGGATCAGATCTCTGTCCCCGCTTTACGACGATTTCCTTAAGAAGGAGGGCGCCTGAATGTATGACGGAGAGTACAGCGACAAAGTGATAGACCATTTCACGAACCCCAGAAATGTGGGGGAGATAGAGAACCCGTCCGGAGTCGGGACCGTCGGGAACGCCAAATGCGGGGACATCATGAGGATATTCCTCGACATCGACGAGAACGGCATCATCCGCGACTGCAAATTCAAGACGTTCGGATGCGGGGCGGCGGTAGCCAGCAGCAGCATGGCCACAGAGATGGTGAAAGGCAAATCCGTCCAGGAAGCGATGGAGATAACCAACAAAGCCGTCATGGAAGCCTTGGATGGGCTGCCGGTGGTGAAAGTCCACTGCTCGCTTCTCGCCGAGGAAGCCATCCATGCGGCGCTCTGGGATTACGCCCAGAAAACGTCTACGAAGATCGAGGGCCTCCGCCCGCCGAAAGCCGACATAAACGATTGAAACTGCGGGGGGCGGCGGATGCGGTCGCCCCTCTTTCTATTCATAGTGAATCATCGCTTCTTCGGCTTCTTCTCGGAGCGGCAATCCGGATGCGGGAATCTCTCGGTCTGCCCGGCATAGTCCTTCTGCCATTGGAGTATCCATTCGTATCTGCGCTTGAGGGCTTTCTCCAGGCCCTGCTCGGTCGGACGGTAGTAATGCTTTCCAACCAGCGAATCCGGCATGCACTGCATGGTCGTGATCTTATCCTCGGCGGCATGGGGATACTGGTAATCTGCGCCGTAACCCAGCTCCTTCTGCAGAGATGTGTATCCGGCGCGGATTGCCATCGGGATCGGATCGGAATCATGCTTCCTGGCGTCGTCGCGGGCGGCCATGTATGCCGTCAGGACCGAATTGGACTTCGGAGATAAACAGACGAACATCGCCGCCATGGCCAGATGGATGTCGCATTCCGGATGGCCGATGGTCCTGGCCGCTTCCATGGCGTCCATGGCCACGTGAAGGCATTCGGGATCCGCCAGGCCGACGTCCTCCGCCGCGGCATGCGCGATCCTTCTGGCTATCCACACCGGGTCTTCACCTCCCTCGAGCATGCGGGCAAGCCAGAACAACGCTGCGTCGGCGTCGCTGTTGCGCATTGCTTCGTGCAGCGCGGATATCACCTGGAAGTGCTCCTCGCCGTTCTTGTCATATAGCATAGATTTGCGGGAGGTGCAGTCCTGGATGATCCCGTCGGTGACGGTTATCGTACCGTCCCCATTGTCGCCGTAGTTCAGGACCGTCTCCAATGTGTTCAGGGCCGTTCTGGAGTCCCCTTTGGAGAAATCGGCTATTATGCGGTACGCCTTCTCCGGGATGTCCACCTTGTATCCCCCATACCCTTTCGGGGATTCCACCGCTCTACTGAGTATCTTGATGATGTCGTCTTTGGAGAGCGGGCGGAGGACAAACACCTTGCATCTGGACAGAAGTGCGCCGTTGAGCTCGAAGGACGGATTCTCCGTGGTGGCGCCGATCAGTATGATGCTCCCTTTCTCCACGAACGGAAGGAACGCATCCTGCTGGGTCTTGTTGAAATGATGGATCTCGTCCACAAAAAGAACTGTCCTCTTCCCCCGCCTCCTTTCTGATTCGGCTTCGGACATCACCTTGCGTATCTCGGTGATGCCGGACGTCACGGCCGGGAAATCTACGAAACGGGCGTCGGTGCTACGGGCAATCATGCGGGCGAGCGTCGTTTTTCCCACTCCAGGAGGCCCCCAAAGAACCATCGATGAGATCGCGCCGCCGTCCAGCATGCGCCTGAGCGGTTTTCCATCACCGAGAAGATGCTCCTGGCCGAAGAAACCCGACAGGTCATCCGGGCGGATCCTCGAAGCGAGAGGCTCCGGAGCGCCCTCCTCCTTTTCATCCAGCATCAGCTGCCTCATCGGACGGGAAATCGCAGTTCGGATATGAACAGTTCTCTGCAATGAATCAGGGCATAACAGAGACAATCAGAGAGAGCTGGTGTCTCTGATTGATAAAAAGAATCAGACCCTGTATGATGGAGAGAATCGCCGGCCACTTTGAAACGAATTTGACTAGGATTAAATATCGGGACTGACAGATTACATAACGAATATGTCCATAGCAGCGATCATATCCAGTCCCGCAAAGGGAAACACCTATACCATCGTGAACGCCATGGCGGAGCAGCTCAAAGCCGACGGGAAAGACGTGCAGGTCTTCGAGATCAACGCCATGAAAGACCGCCGCGGATGCCAGGGATGCAACGCCTGCAAACGCAAAGGTTCCTGCGTCACCAAAGACGATCTCACTCCCGTTCTCGACGCGGTCAGGAACGCCGACGGGATCATCCTCTCGACCCCCGTCTACTTCGGGGAGGCGTGCGGCCAGTACAGGCTCTTGGAGGACAGATTCTTCAGCTTCCTGAACGCAGACTTCAGCGTCAACATCGCGCCCGGGAAGAAGGTCGCCGTCGTCGTCTCGGCCGGATCCGCCGGAGCGGACAAGCTTGCCGAGAAGATCGAAGGCGTCATGAAGAACTACTTCAAATGCGAGCCCATCGGGAACATAACCGTCACAACCGGAAACGACCCCAAATGCGCCGCGAACAGCGCCGAAATCATGGCGAAAGCCAAAGAGATCGCCAAGAAATTCTGATTTAAAAGGGGCCCTCCCGTAAAGAGGGGCCCCGACCCTTTTCAGGCCCATTCGAAGTTCTTTTTTCCGGCCCCCAGCTCGAAATGGAATCTGGCGATGCCCATGTCGATCTGCTTGAGGGCGCTGCCGGAAGCGTTTATCCTGACGGAATTCCCCTCGCGCTCAATGGTGAAATCCTGCCTGTTCAGTCCGGTCGGGGCAAGCATGGCGCATTCCACCCCTCTGACGAACCATTCCGGAGCATCCGTAAGATCGGCTATCTTCTCCACCGGCTTGTCTTTGTGGGGCACCCCCTGGGTCTCCCCGTATCCGACGGAGATGTTGATGACGTTCCTCATGCCCCCGGTCTGGCCTGATTTCTTGGCCATAAGCGCCCAGCAGGTATTGAGGCCGAGGGTCTGGGCATAAAGTACCGCCTGTTCCCCGTAATAGCCGGCTTTCCAGTTCAGATCCTCCGACTCCGGACCTGAAACGGAGATGTAGTTCACCGCGTTCCTGAAGTGGGTAGTGGCCTTGAGCATAAATCCGCCGAAGGCTTTCGGCTCGTCGAGCACCAGCTCCAAAGCCATCCCGCTCTCCGAATTGATTCTGTTGAGCTCTCCGCGGAGGAGCCCTAATGTCTCTCCTTCGATCTTTCTGTCCGTATACTGCCTCACCGAATGGCGCAGCCTGGCCGCCTCATACAGATCCATGCGCGTCATTCAGGGTGGAACGATAATAATATGCCGAAAAAACCTCCATTGTTTATCTTTCAACATGCATCCCCCCTCCGTGGAATACGTCGAATGCACAGCGGAAGAGATGGCCTGCCTGAGCGCATAGGACGGGACGATGGCGTCGCTCATAGAAAAAGTAGGGACGATCGGATTCGAAGCCGATCCAGATCTGCACACATCCCTTGTCCGCTGCATCATAGGGCAGCAGATCTCGATCCCTATGTACGAGCACATCTGGGAAACCTTCAGGGAAAAATACGGCGAAATCCCTGAACCCAGGAAAATCGTAGAGGGAGGGACGGAGAAGCTGAGATCCCTGGGCATTCCTTCCCGCAGATCGGAATACATAGTCGGGATATCCGAGGGTTTTCTGTCCGGCGCGATAGACGAAAGATCGATAATGGGAATGGACGACAGGGATGCTTTCCGCGCTCTGACCGATATCAAAGGCGTAGGGCCGTGGACGGCGGAGATGGCCATGATCTTCTGCCTCCGCCGCAAGGACGTATTCAGCTTCGGCGATCTGGCCCTCATCCGCGGTATCCGCAGGATGTACGGCATGGAATCGGTATCCAAAGCAGAGTTCGAATCCCTCCGCAAATAGTTCAGCCCGCATTGCACAGCCGCCAGCCTGTATATCTGGGAAGTAGGCGAGGGGCGCGTTCCAGGATTCCCGGAAGAATAAACGGCCGATTCTTCGGTAACGCATCGCAGAGAACGTCTGGACGCAAAAACAATTCATATCGGCGACGGCGATTAGCATATATGAACGAGGCCTTCGCCCACACGGCGGCCATGCTGGTCTGCGCTCTGGCCGGTCTTTGCATAGGCCTGGCCATGGATGCGTCCGCAGCCGGGCTCCTCGTCGCCCCGTCGCTGATGGCGATGCTGGTGTTCGTGTTCATAAACATCAACCCCAAAGATCTCAGAAGATCCTTCGCGGACGGAGTGTTCGGGCTGACGTCTGCCGCGATCAATTTCATATGGGCGCCTCTGCTGGCTACCGGTCTGGGGCTGATGTTCTACGGCGATTCGGAGCAGGCGCGCATCGGCCTGATGATGCTCCTGGCGATGCCCTGCACAGACTGGTACCTCGTCTTCACATCTTCGGCGAAAGGGGATGTCGCTCTCAGCTCGGCGATACTTCCCATGAATCTGGTCCTCCAGGTGTTTCTGATCCCTCTTTACGTATCGGCGCTTGCCGGCGGAAATGCCGAATTCGACATGGCAGGGATGCTTCTGGATTCGGCGCTGATGCTTGCCGTGCCGGCCATAGCTGCCGCCGCCCTGAGGATAGCCGGGAAGAAGTCAGAGCCTCTGAAAGGCATCGTAAAGGAAGCGAGATCGCGCTGCGGGACGCTCCAGCTGGTTTTCCTGTGCATCGCCGTAGCCGCCATGTTCTCATCGGAAGCCGAGGACGTCGTCGGCAACGCGGAACTGATAGCCACGCTGATAGCGCCGATGATGATCTTCTTCGCGGCCACGTCTGCCCTGTCCATTCTGACGTCCAAAGCAGAGAGGATGAAGTACGACCGCGGGACGTCGCTCCTGTTCACGACCCTGGCCCGCAATTCCCCACTGGCGCTTGCGATAGCCGCCTCGTCGTTCCCGGACGCGCACCTGACGCTCGTGATCCTGGCCGTGGCTCCGATGATAGAGCTTCCGGTGCTGTCCGTGATCTCGGCTCTGCGCCTGAAGGCGAAAAAGGAAACTGCATGACATCCCCGGAAATAGCGGGATGATCCGACAGAGAAAAATCAGGGAAATAGGGGACGGGAGCCGGAGCCCCCGGTCCTTTGCGATTCTGCCGGCGCTCACTCGAGGAATATCGCCGGCCTGCCGGGGACGGCTGCCTTGGACTTCCCCTGGGGATCGTAGAGGCCTTCTGCGTCCGAATCGAACACGGAGACTTCGGTCTTGAGCTCGTCGCCGAGGAAAGCCGAGGCGCCTGCGAGCAGCGCGAGCTCGTCGGTGCCTACGATGACCTTCTTGGATTCGGCCGAGGCCCTTCCGAAGTCTATGGCGACTTTCTTGGCGAGCTCCGATGCGGCCTTGCCTTTGGATTTGATATCGCCGTCGGACATGCATTTCTTGGTGAGGGCGGGCACGGAAAGCGACCCGTCTGCCATCATCTCCAGCGCGTATTCCATAACCTTCTTCTTCCAGCCGGGGGACACGTACAGGATGATGCGCTTGGGATCGATCTTGGATATCTTCCTGACCTCGGTTATGTCGGACATGATGTCGCGGATGAGATTCTCGCTGTACTCCGCAGATCCGGATATCCTGGAATCGTCGGCTTCGGGGAGCTGGCGGGCAGATACGAGGCCTTCGAAGCCCGCAGACTCCCAGAGCTCCTCGGCGATGTGCGGCGTGACCGGCATCATGGCCTGGATCCATATCCTCAGGGCTTCCCTGACGGCGGTGGCGCTGCATCCCCCGCGCCTGCTGGACCATTTCATGTCGTTGAGCATGTCGAAATAGACGACGGTGCACATCTGCCTGAGCTCGTAGCCCTCCATCGCCTGGCGGATCTCTTTGAGATGGGTGTTGAACCTGGATATCAGCCAGGAGTCCATCGGCCCTTCGGGGACATCCGTCTCGGAAGCTATGATCTCCTGGACCAGCGAGACTATCCTCTCTATCCTCTGCTTATACATCATCACGGCGTCTTCGCTCCACTCCACGTCGACGAACATGGACGCGATGTGGGCGTAGTAAAGCCTCATGGCATCTACGCCGAATTTGGCGGCCGCGCCGGGGATGGGCTGGGCGCCTCCTTTGGATTTGGATCTTTTGTCGCTGGTCTTCCCGGTGACGTACCAGTTCACGGTTATCCCGCGCGGCCACATCTCCTGGGGCAGTATCGCGACGTGGTTGAACAGAAATCCGGGGAAATGCACGGTCATGTGCTCTTTGCCGCCGAGATTGATGTCCAGAGGGTACCAGTAGAGGACGTCTTTCCTGATCTTTCCGAGAAGCTCCTCGGAAACGCCGGTTGAAGCGGATACTGCTTTGGCGTCTCCCTTTCCGAGGATGACAAAATCGAAGAACGACTCCGTCATCTGCTCCGGCTTGATCCTGCCGTCGTTGGCGTAGAGGGAGATCAGATAATAGACCGGATAGAGAGTGGAGTCCGAGATCGCCTCGATGACCCATTTGTCGTCGAACGGGAACCTGGTGCCGAGCCAGTTGCCCTGCCTCACGCAGGCTCTCTCCCTGTACCAGTTGAGCACCGCATGGACGTTGTCCCTGTATTCCTGGGGGTTTATGTCCATGGACTTGCAATGCTCCGAAGTCTTCTCGGTGAGCTCCTGGTCGGCGTAATTGATGAACCACTGGTCGTCCAGCCTCTTGATGTGGACGCGGGCGCCGCATCTGCAGACGACTTCTTCAGTGAGATCGCGGAAGACCTCTGCCTCGCCGGAATCCAGCATGGCCTGCCTCATCCTGTCTTTGGCTTCCTCCACGCGCATGCCGGCATATTCGCCGCAGATGGCCTTCATGCGGCCCATGTGGTAGCCGTCCTTGTAGACCTGCTTCTTCGCCTCGACCAGCTTGGGATCGCCCGGGCGTTCGATACCCATGCGCTTGATCATGTCTTCGGCAGGGAAATCGCCGTAGCCTTTCATCTCGATGATCGAGATCGGCACGACGGAATCGATGAGCTCCTGGGAGAGACCGTATTCCTCCCTGATCTTGGGATCCTTCTTGACTTCCTGGAGGGAAATCCAGTCGTCGGGCGCGTCGGATGGGACAGAAGTAACCAATCCTGTACCCACGTCAGGGTCGCAGAACGAGGCAGGAAGCACAGGTATCTCTCTGTGGACCATCGGCGCCTCGCACATCCAGCCGATCATTTCCCTTCCGGGTATCGCGCCGATGTCCTCCACGCCGTCCATCTGGAGCGGAATCTTCTCGGCGGCCTGGGGGGATACGATCCATACCTCACCGCCTTTCCTGATTCTCCTGTACTCCACCGACGGGTTCACCCAGAAGCAGACCTGGCCGTAAACGGTCTCAGGCCTCAGAGTGGCCGCCACGAGGAACTCGTCCCCGTGCCTGAATTTCAGAAGAGTGTATTCCTGGGTCTCAGCCCTTCCGCCCTTGGAAAGGTCCGTCTCGGAAGGATCGACGGCGACCGGCCCGCAATTGGGGCAGACAGTGGCGTAATAGGGCTTCTGGATGAGGAGATGGGCATCGTTGAGCTTCCTGAACTGCCATTCAATGAATTTGGCGTAGTCAGGATACAAAGTGCAGGTGAACCTCCTCCAATCGGCGAGGAATCCGAACCTCTTCCAGTAGTCGTTGACATAGACGCCGTTGAAGAACTCGATCACGGACATCGGCTTGCCGAGCTCGGGGATCTTGTCCTCCGGGCAGCCGTTCCTTATGAGATAATCGATGGTCTTCTCGTCTTTCCTGGCGATCTTGCTGGCGAGACTGATGCCCCCGTTGCCGGTGGCATGCGTCCCGACCGGAAACAGGACATTGTATCCGGTCATGCGCTTGTATCTGCCGATGGCATCGACATATGAGTATCCTCTAAGGTGTCCGACATGCAAATATCCCGTGACGCCGGGGTATGCGAAGATGAGCATGAACTTCTTTTTCGACTCGTCCGGCTCGGATTTGTCCAAATCTGCTTCGATCCAACGGGTCTGCCATTTTTTCTCGATGCTTCCATAGTCGATTTCCATGATGGCCCTTCCTTCTCTTCTTGCGTGATATTCAAAGCGTTATTATAATCTCCGCCGGGAGGATGGATGGAATTAACAATCGGCAGCGGATTCTGGATGCCCGTCAGAAGAAAAACTACGGATGACAAATTGCATTGAGAATAATTTTGTATCATATATCTTTATAATTATAGAAAAACTTCATAATTGATTAGAAATTGATAGAATCAAGAAGATTGCCATTGATTTGTACCGGCTTACGTGTAAGACACAATTATAAATACCGCTTCGCCGATGTGTTAGCAAGCTGAGTCTGCAGCAATGCTGAGGAACAGCGGAGTGTGCCGAATTGACGGACGACGGATTGAAGATCACAATAAGGGTCAGCCCCGAAGAGATACAGCTCATCGAGAACTACATGTATCAATTCAACGTGGAAAACAGATCCGACTTCATCCGCGATGCCATCAAGGGATATATCAATCTCAGGAGAAACGAAATGGATGCTCCCGGCATGACAGAGAACGGAGGGATATTCGTCCACTTCAGCGATCTGCAGCTTGGAACGCTCGCCAACCTCACCAAGATGGGCATATGCCTGTCCGAAGAGGAGTTCATCAGAAAATGCGTCCTTGACAGGATACTGCCCAAGGACGCCGAAAACAAGGCGATCGATGAAGCATACGCTTCGGCTCAGGATTCGGCATCAAGGTGAGGAGGGAAAGCACGGATGGGACTGGGCTCCGACTCTGACAAACATCTTATGGAAAGGGATGCACTCATGACGGCGAACGACATAAGAAACGCGGATTGTCCGCGTATCGCAGTGGTAGGCGTAGGAGGAGCCGGATGCAATATAATCTCCTCCTTCCGCGGAAGGGGATGCCCTGTGGATACCATCGCGATAAACACGGACAGGAAGGCTCTCGAGAGGACCGAAGCAGACAGAAAGATCTTCATCTGCAAAGAAGTCCTCGGAGGAGAGGGAACGCGCGGAGATGCCGAACTCGGCAAGAAATGCGCGGACTACCACAAGGAAGAGATTAGGGATGCTCTCTTCGGATACGAGTACGTGTTTGTCGTCGCCGGCCTAGGCGGGGGAACGGGCAGCGGCGCCATGCCG
>JAEEJP010000008.1 GCA_016281925.1 Methanomassiliicoccaceae archaeon | reverse complement strand
TCTGTCTGACAGATTATTCAGAGATTCTTTCTAATGCATCGCGGATGCTGTTATGGGGCGCACAGGCAGCTGATAACTATGTTGTTCGATCCAGGCCAGACTATCAAGAGACGGTCTTCAACGGGAAAACCAACGAAATAACTAAAGAAAAACGATTTCTCAATTATAGAAAAAGGAAGCCCCGAAGGGCTTCGGTTTCAGGCGGGCCTGTTGGTGTCCGTGTAGAAGATGACCTTGGAAGATGAAGCGAGGAAGATCTCGGCCACTCCGAGGGCAATCAGCAAGAGGTGGACCAGGAAGAACTGGGAGTTGTACAGCATGGCGACGACAACTGCCGCGACGCATATCGCAGCGATGATGGCCACGCTTTTCCCGGACATGTTGGTGCCGTCGGCGAATCCTCCGGCCGTGGCGAAGAACAGCGCCATGACAAGCAGGCTGAATCCGACGTTCGTTATGCTTTGGAAGGATCCGTCCCAGGCGTACCCGACGAGGATCATCGAGATGATTCCGCCGATGAGCCCGATGGCAAGCCCAGCTTTCATCATTTTTGATCTGTTCATGCTTCCACCTTTTGAACTTTCTTGTCGGATGCTTCGATAGTCTTGCTGACCATCAGTTTTATTCCGTCGCAGACCAGCCAGCCGAGGGCTCCGGCGACCATTATGGCCTCTCCCATCTCGATGGAGATTCCGAAGAATGCCATGCCAGCCGCCGCAATCACGAAGGCAGCCGCAGCCGCATTGAGCATCCTTCCGGCCATTCCATCGGAATATCCGGCGCAGAGGATGGCGAATACGAGGAAGATGAAGAAGAGGATGGCTACCGATTTGTGGTAGGTCTGTCCAGAGGGGATGAGTCCGATGAGTATGAGCATGATGCCCGCGAAGAAAAGGAGAATGCCAGATGCGCATTCAGTGCTCTTGTAGGCATATGCCTTGCCCGCTCCATAAATCATGACGAATGCTCCGGTGATGATGCATCCGTATTTGAAGAGGTCCTTTGTCAGGTTCACGTCGGATACACCTAAATCGGAGATGCTGCTGCTTCCTAGAATCCAAGACGGGTCCGCCGCGGCGGCCACGACCCAGGTAACAGCGAAGATGAAAGCCGCGGCTATTCCGATCGCGCCGAAACCAGCCGCGCTGCGTTTTTCTCCATTCATGCGATACCTTACTTCTCTTAATTATTATATTGGTTTTGATTTAGCCTTAACGAAAACAGGGGCAAAGGAGGCGATCTGGCAATGAAAAACGTGTTTTTCGTGGGGACCGCGGGAAGCGGCAAGAGCACTTTGGTCGGAGCGTACAAGCGGTGGCTGGATTCGAACGGCGTGGATTCGATCATCGTCAACATGGATCCCGGGGCGGATACGCTGCCTTACGATCCGGACATCGACATACGGGAATGGCTGAACCTCGAGGAGGTCATGAGCGAATATCAGCTCGGTCCGAACGGCGCCCAGATAGTCGCCGCCGACCTGATGTCGGTCAACATCAACAAAATGACCGCGATATTCGCCGAGTACGACGTCGATTACGTTCTGGTCGATACCCCGGGGCAGCTGGAGCTCTTCGCTTTCAGGGAATCCTCAGAAATCACCGTGAAAGCCTTCGGTAAAGACGATTCCATGCTCGTGTATCTGTCCGATCCTGCCTTATGCAGAACGCCGAACGGTTTCATCTCGGCCATGACCCTCGGAGCTTTGGTGCAGTTCAGGCTTCAGCTCCCGATGCTCAATCTGCTGTCCAAGAGCGACACCCTGTCGGACGACGAGGAGCAGAGGATGCTTGACTGGTATTCCAATTCCGATGCTCTGTACGGGGACCTTCTGGACGCGGATTCGCAGCCACAGACCGTCGTCGGCATGGAGCTGTTCAAAGCCATGGAGAATATGGGCGTCTTCGGCGAGATGCGCTCCGTGTCCGCCCAGGCTGAGATCGGCCTGGAGGAGATCTACGGCGCGAGCCAGCTGATGTTCTTCGGCGGAGAGGACAACGAGAGAGAATGAGCATCCTTCCCGGAGGGCAATCCGCCTCCCGGGAAAGGGAAACCGTTTCAAACGAACATGTGGGCGGGAAGCTCAGGCATCTTGCCCTTCTTTGCTTCCGATATCTTCTTCTTGGCGGCGTCGAAGTCCGCCTGCAGGACCGTGTCCCTGTTGTCCCTGATCGCCAGCATTCCGGCCTCGGTGCACAGGTTCTTGATCTCGGCTCCGGAAAGCCCGTCGGTGGCTTCGGCAAGCCCTCTCGCCGATATGTCGCCATCGATGTTCATGTGCTGGGTGTGGATCTTGAATATCTGCTCCCTGCCGTCGACGTCGGGCAGTCCGACCTCTATTATGCGGTCGAACCTTCCGGGCCTGAGAAGGGCGTCATCCAGGATGTCAGGCCTGTTGGTGGCGCCGATTATCTTGATGTCGCTCATAGGCGTGAAGCCGTCCAACTCGGAGAGGAGCTGCATGAGCGTCCTCTGGACTTCCCTGTCGCCGGAGGTGGTCACATCGAGCCTTTTCGCTCCGACGGAGTCCAATTCGTCGATGAATATTATGCTGGGGGCTTTCTCTTTGGCAAGCTCGAACAGCTCGCGGACCAGCCTGGCCCCTTCTCCGATGTATTTCTGGACCAGTTCGGACCCGACCAGCCTTATGAAGGTCGCCTGCGTGGCGTTCGCCACGGCTTTGGCCATCAGAGTCTTTCCGGTTCCAGGGGGACCGACCAGAAGCACGCCTTTCGGAGGCTCTATCCCTACCTTGGCGTAAAGCTCGGGCCTGAGAAGCGGGTCTTCCACGGCTTCGCGGAGCTCCATCATCTGGTTCTTCAGGCCGCCGATGTCCTCGTAGGTTATGTTGGGCTTCTCCACAATCTCCGCGCCGGATACGACGGGATCGATGGACGACGGGAGAACGTCCATTATGGACAGGGTCTGCTTGTTGAGAGACACTCTGGACCCGACTATGAGGTCTTTTTCGCTCACGTAGGACGATATGGAAACGACGAAATCCGGGCCAGTGGTGCTTTTGACGACCGCACGATGGTTGGGGAGAATGTCTCTGAGGGAACCAATGATGAGGGGCGGGCTTTTGAGCCTTTCCAGTTCGTTTCTGAGCCTGGCGACATCTTTCTGGAGCCTGAAAAGTTCCCCCTCGGAATAGCGCTTCTCGCTCTCGGCGTTCTGGAGGTTTTCCATCAATTTGACATTCCTCTCCTCGAGATCGGATATCCTCATCTTGAGTTCGGAGATGACTTCCTCGGTTCCATCGTTCGTCATTTTTCCTCGTTATCTGGAAAAGTCTACTCTTATATAAGCAGTACATAAGAAGGCCCGATACGCTAATTAATGTGCTCTGCTGTTAGTCCGAACCATGATTTGCGAGATGTGCGGCAAAGATGTGCCTCAGACGAAGGCCGTCATCGTGGAGGGTTCCAAGCTTAACGTTTGCCCCGCATGCGCCAGGTTCGGTGAGGACTATAGGGCCTCATCCGCCGGAGGCGCTCCCGTGACCCAGTCCGTCATCGAGAAGAGGCTTGAGAAGCGCGAGAAGAGGATGAAATCCAAGGACATCTACGCCGGTTCTTCCACGGTCGAGCTCGTGGAGGATTACGGCGGAGTCATAAGGGCGGCGCGCGAGGCTAAGGGCATGGACCAGGAGAAATTCGCGGCGTCCATCCTCGAAAAGAAGGGGATCATAGCAAAAATCGAGTCCAACAGCTTGGTTCCGGACGACAAACTCATCAAGAAGATCGAGAAAGCCCTCGGAATCAAGCTCACCGAGACCGTCCAATCGGGGGTATCCGTGGGCGGGAACGGCGCCGGGAACAGGATGACCCTGGGCAATTTCATCAAAAAGGAATGAGTCAGGAATCCCTGACCATCCCATAAACTTCCGCGGCATACGGCGCGATGTCCGCTCCCCCGTCCCTCAGGGCTATGAGGGCGGCCGCGCCTATGTCGATCCCCAATGTTTTCTGGATTCTGTTGCTGCTTTGGATGAAGTCTTTCTTGGGGATGCCCGCTTTCTCGGCGGCGTCCATGAGTATGTGGAAGGCATCCTTCACTTCGCCGGCGGGTTTCTGTGCCGCGGCAGGCTTTGCAGGCTCGGCTGTTGTCTTTATCGGCTCGGTTTTGGGCTGTTCGGCGGCGATAGGCTTCGAAAGCCTGGCGACAAGCTCAGCGGAAGGTTTGTAGACGATCGGGACTTCGATGCTTTCCAATCCCGGAGACAGACGGACGTAAGAGTTCTTGCATGACACGGCCCCCTCGCTTTCCAGAAGCCTCAGAAGGTCTTTCGCTTTGGAAGGAGGCATCCACTTCAGCTTCAGTGACGCGTCCATGACGAATTCGTCGGCGGTGACGACGTCTTTGCCGCTGGCCCTGAAGAAAGCGGCCGCGCATGTTTCGATCTCTCTCGCCATGTTCCGGCCCATCATCGGCATCATAAAAATAGATTGCCGGAGCGATTATGCATAGAATAAAAATGTTGTATAATGAATATTATAATTCATTTAACCCTCGCGCGCGTGCGTTGTTTGATATTCTTACTAACAATAAAAAATAGGGGGCGCAAATCATTAAATAAAGGGTCTTTTGTTTGGCTCTTATCCACGGAACTTAAGGTTCCGATCAAATTCAAGGAGAGATCGAAATGGAAGACGAAGAAATGTCCATGCCCATCAACACCGACCTTCTGGTCGCAGAGGATATCTACCTCACCTCTGGAGTCCACATCGGAACCCAGCAGAAATCCGCAGACATGAAGGATTTCATCTACAAGGTCAGGCAGGACGGGCTTTACGTGCTCGACGTCAAGAAGACCGACGAGAGGATCAGGGCCGCGGCATCCTTCCTGTCCCGCTACGACCCCAGGCGCATCCTCGTCGTTTCCGCCAGGCAGTACGGGCAGAAACCCGCCAGAGAGTTCTCCAGAGCCATCGGAGCTCCCGCTTTCGCCGGACGTTTCGTCCCCGGAACCCTCACCAACCCTGCCAACCCCAACTTCATCGAGCCCGAAGTTCTCGTCGTGACCGACCCTGCGGCCGACAAGCAGGCCCTCAACGAAGCGCTCAACCTCGGCATCCCCATCGTTGCGATGTGCGACGCCAACAACGAGACCCGCAACGTCGATCTCGTCGTCCCCACCAACAACAAGGGAAGGCGCGCTCTGGCCTGCATCTACTGGCTCCTCGCAAGGGAAGTCCTGGTCGCCCGCGGCAACCTCAAGGACCCCGAGGACTTCCAGCTGCAGATCGAAGACTTCGAAGCCAAGCTCGTCTGATTCCGTCTCACGGCAATCGCAAACGCCTTACCTCCAAACCCCTTTCTCTTTCTCCATGAGGCAACCGGCGGTCGCAGGCCGTTTCTATCCTTCCGATCCGAGAGCTCTGAGAGCGTGCATCGAGTCCTGTTTCACGGGCCCGCTGGGGCCGGGGCTCCCGGGCGGGACGGGCTCTTCCAGGCGCATCAGAGGAATCATGGCGCCCCACGCGGGGTATATGGCCTCGGGGATGAACGCCGCGCATGCGTACCGCGCGATCAAGGAGGACGGGCTCCCGGAAGCCTACGTCGTCATCGGCCCCGACCACCACGGCACCGCGGACGGGACGGTGATTTGCTCCGAGCCCTTCCGGACCCCGTTCGGGGAATGCAGGACCGACGGGAAGATATGCTCCGCGCTGTCCAGGGAGTTTGCGGATGACGCCTATGCTCATCGCTGGGAGCATTCCATAGAGGTCCAGCTGCCCTTCCTGCAGTACATCGACCCGGATCCCGCAGTCGTGCCGGTGATCATGGGCAGGCAGACCCCGGAGGAAGCCAGAAGGCTGGCCGATGCCCTGTCCGATGCCTGCGAGGGCCGGGACGTGATGGTCATCGCATCCACGGACATGTCCCATTACATCCCCAATAAAGAGGCTTACAGGCTTGATTCCATCGCTCTGGGCCGCGTCTCGGCCATGGATCCGGCCGGCCTCTACCGCGCGGTGAGGGAGAACGGGATCACGATGTGCGGGTACGGCCCGACGATGGCGGCGATGATGTTCTGCTCCGGGTGCTCGGCGGAGATCCTGAAGCGTTCCGATTCGTACGATTCCCTCGGCATCGACCCGGATTCCGTGGTCGGGTACTGCTCCGCGGCTTTCAGAAGGTAAGAAAAGGTTTCCGGGGACCGCTCCCCGGGGCTCAGATGAGCTTTATGTATCTGAGGGACGGCTCATAGACGAGCCCTTTGTCCATGAGGCTGTTGGTTATCTCCTCGAGCTCCACGCTGCTGATCCCCATGTCCTCGGCGCGCCTTTCCAGCTCGTCCCTGGGCGCTCCCTTGCCGTCGGCGTCCAGCTCTTCGAGGAGCCTCAGGATGGCGTCCTCTGCGGCCGCTTTGCCGCGGGAGGGTGCTTCCTGGGAGGATGGGGCCTGGGCTGTCCCTGGCATGTCCAGGACCACCTCGTCCGGCCCGATGTCGTCCGCGTCCGGGAACCCGAAATCGATGCCCTCCTCCGGCAGGAGCTTCCTCAGGGCGCTCTGTATGGCCTTGAGGTAAGGCTCGGAGGACGGCGGCTCGTCGTTGTCCAGGGCGTAGATGATTCCCTCGGCCTCCGCGGGGCTGGATCCCATCCCCATGAGGGTCTCGGCGGTGGCGTCCGGGATGCTGCAGGCCCTCTTCATGTTCTTGAGCCTGCTCCAGGTGGATTTGGCGGCGTCCAGCACCCATTCGAGATAAGTCTCCTCGCTGATCTGCATTATGCGCTCCGGCCTGACGCTCATCGCTATGCTCCCGTCGTCCCTGCGGTACATCCTGACCTTCCCTACGGCGGCGACGTAGCAGGGCGCGCTCAGGGACGCCATGGCCGCGGACGCTTCGGGCTGGAATCTCCCGGCGTTGACGTAGAAGTATCCCGCGGGATCCTGCACGCGGCAGGTCCACATGTGCTCCTCCTCGGTCCCCCTGTCCTCTATCTCGGTGAGGACGCCGGCGATCAGCACCCTGTTGACCTTGGCTCCCAGGGGGGTGACGATATAGGACGGGACTTTGTCCTCCGTAGCTTTTATTTCCAGCTTGGATCCGTTGAATTCCGGCGAGAAGAGCCTCCAGGCCGTCTCCCTGTTCCCCGCGCGGGGTTTCTGCTGCTGCGCCTGGGGCTTCTGGGGCTCGCTGCGGAGATAGTCCGCTCCGCTCGTGAAAGGACTGTCGAAATCGGTCATGAGAGATTCGCCTCCACTTCCTTAAGGAGTTTTCTGGCCTCTTCCTTGGCGTCGATGCCGATGGCCTCCACCCCCCTCTCGATGATGCTGGGGCCGAAGTCGTCGATGGTGACGTTGCCGAACACCCTCACCCTGCGCATCAGGACTTTGGACGCCAGCTCCGCGGCGACGGCGCTCTCCCCGAGCCTGGCGGACATCCTTTCCGCTTCCTCCAGCGTCATGCCGGTGAGCTTCTCGGTGTCCTCGCGCCCGATGACCGTCCCGATGGCTCCGGTGCCGTCGTCGATGACGGCTTTGATCCTCAGGTCGCTGAGGCCTTCCACCTGCCCGTGCATGGCGCAGACCCCTCCGAGGATGGAGCGCCTGCATTGGGGGCACCTCTTGATTAGCCCGCTCCCTGCCTTCACATCCACGATCATGCCTTCGATCTCGAGGTCGATGCCTCCGCCGGCTTTCATGATGTCCCCGACGGTCCTCATGCTGCTTCCGGATTCCACGGCGCCGAAATCGGCGTCCACGCGGCTGACCTCGCATCTCTCGCCCATGTTGAGCTGGGGTATCCCCTTCCAGGAGCGGACGTAGGCGTTGGCGATGCAGACGCTCTCGTTCTCCTTCAGGCCGAAGTCCTTCCAAGCGGAATACTGGATCTTTCCGGTGTCGTCGGCGAGTATCCCGGACCAGACCGTGCGGTTCTCCCCTTTTATCACGACGTCCCTCTCTTCGACGGAGGAGATGATCCCTTTCACGGTTATGCTGCCGATGCCTTCGCGTATGTCTTTGACCTTGCATTCGGGAGGGCTCAGGTCGAAGGTCCTCTCCGGAACGTCTATCTGGATGCCCAGGGGCTCGACTTTCCCGCGGTTTCCGACGTTGACCTGCACCCTGCTGTCCCAGAGCCTGGTGTAGCATCCTCTGAAGACGTATGTGGCACCCTTCTCCATCTCCAGGTCTCCGGGCTCCCATACGGTGAACGGCGCGGTGCCGGTCTCGTCCCCGATGATCCCGGAGATGATGTCCCTGTCGACGCCCCTGATGTTTCTGTTCTTCCTCTCCACGAAGAGCGCCTTCACCGAGAGGTCGGCGTTGGCTTCGCTTCCGGTGAGCTCAGATATCTTCTTCCTCTCTCCGGGAGCCATGGGAGGCCTTTCCTGGGGAGCCGGCGCTTCGGCCGCATCGATGGCCTCGTCGGAAGGTTCTATCCTGCTCCGGTCCCCCAGGTTGACCTGGACGGTGCCGTTCCACATTTTGCAGTAGCATCCGATGAATCTGTACGCGGAGCCCTGCTCCAGCTCCGTCTCGCCCGGGTTCCACACGGTGAACTGGACCGTCCCGGTTTCGTCGCCTATGGTCCCGGAGAGGATGTCCTTGTCCTCCCCTCTGGCGTTCACCCTTCTCCTCTCGGCGAAGAGCACTTTGGCGGTCAGGTCGACGCTCTGCTCGGTGCCGATGAGGCTTCCGATCTTCTTGCTTTCGGACGGCAGGGACACAGGCTCCTCGGAGGCTTCGACGTCGGTTCCCGCAGGCTCGAACCTTCCGCGGTTCCCGACGTGCACCTGGACGGCTCCGTTCCACGTCTTGCAGTAGCAGTTCCTGAACGCGTAGGATTCCCCGGGGGCGAATTCAGTGCTTCCCGGCTCCCATACGGTGAATGATACGTTGCCGGTCTCGTCGCCTATGGTCCCGGAGACGATCTCCTTCTGGGTCCCTCTGCTGCTGATCAGCTTGCGCTCGGAGGACATTATCTTCCCGACGATGTCGACGTTCTGCTCGTTGCCGGTCAGAGCGCTGATTTTTTTCACTATGGTCCCGCCGACGAAGGGGATGTCCATCGCGCCGTATTTGCGGAGTATGCCTCTTTTCGCCGCGTCCGGGCTGACGCGGTACTCGTTGAGGTATTTGGTGAGCTCCGCCCTCAGCGTTTCGTCGTCGATCTTGTCTTTGAGCACCCTTTTCATCTCTTCAAACAGGGGTGTTAGTTCTTCTTCGTTCATGGTATCGACTCCGGCGCGGCCACGCTCAGCCGCGTCTATCCGTCCTAGATGTTGGGAGTATATAATCAATGGCAGGGGGAGCCCGAAAGCGCTTTTTCTTTGGCAATGTTTATTATTTGTAAAGCAATAATGGCGCATGGTTCCAAAGAAGACGATAGACAGGATTCTGGAAGGATACGATACAGAGGATCTTACCATCGCAACCCTGTGCTCGCATTCGTCTCTCCAGATTTTCCACGGCGCAAGGAAGATGGGGTTCAAGACCATGGGCCTCACGATCTCCCACAGCACCAGATATTATGATGCGTTCCCTCTCGCCAAGCCCGACGAGATCATAAAATACGCGGATTTCGACGAGATGGAAGAGCGCATGGGCGAGCTCTACGACAAGAACGTCATCCTGGTCCCCCACGGCTCGTTCGTCGAGTATATGGGGCCCCGCCGCTTTGCCGATTACGCCGTGCCCTCCTACGGGAACCGCGCCGTGCTCGGATGGGAGTCCGACAGGGACAAGCAGAGGGAGTGGCTGACTTCGGCAGGGGTTCCGATGCCCAAGCTCATCACCGACGCCAGGGAGATATCCGGCCCGGTCATGGTCAAATACAACGGGGCAAAGGGCGGAGACGGCTATTTCATCGCCAGGGACTACATGGAATTCAAGATGTCCGTGGACAACACCCAGCCCTATTCCATGCAGGAATACTGCCTCGGAACCAGGTATTACATGCATTTCTTCTACGACCCACTCAAGACGGACGGCTACAGGTGCGAGCAGGGAGGCTCCCTCGAGCTCCTTTCCATGGACCGCAGGGACGAGAGCAACATCGACGAGATGTACAAGATGGGTTCGATCGAGGAGTCCAAGAGGCACGGCCTCAATCCGTCCTTCGTGGTCACCGGAAACACGCCGGTGGTCATCAGGGAGTCCCTTCTGCCGAAGGCCTTCGACATGGCCGAGAAAGTGGTCAACAGGTCCTACGAGCTGTTCGGCGGCATGTGGGGCCCGTTCTGCCTGGAGACCGTGGTCAACGACAAGCTCCAGTTCAAGGTCTTCGAGATCTCGACGAGGATCGTGGCCGGAACCAACCCGTTCATCTCCGGATCCCCGTACGCCGATCTGATCTATCCCGGCCTGAGCACCGGGGGAAGGATCGCCATGCAGATCAGGGATGCCGTCAGGGACGGGACTCTCAAAGAGCTCATGTCCTGATGCCCGGGGCGCCGTTCCCCGGGATCCGCAGCCTGCGCGCACGCCTGCCCTTTCAAGTCCTCGCAGGCCGGCTCGCGGACGGGGAATATGGGCAGAGAGCGGGACGACGCCAGACGCAACGCGAAAGATTCGGCGTCCGTGAAGTTATTCGAGGACAGGGCGAACGTTTTCAGGCTGTACCGGGAGCTGCATCCCGAAGATCCGGAGTCTTCGGAGGCCGGCGTGAGGATCCGCACCCTCAAGCGCGTGATATCCAGGGGATACGCTGACGACCTCGGATTCTCGGCGGGGGACAGGCTGATCTGTTTGGCGGAGGCCCAGAGCTACCCTATGGATGCGATGCGCCTGAGGACGCTGTCCCATCTCTCGGCGACGTTCCAGAGCTATCCGTCCGAGAACGGGATGACGGTCTATGACGTGCGCAGGGGGACCCTCCCGAAATGGGAGGCGTATGTCGTCTATGCCGGCAGGGGCGGCGCCGAGGTCGTGAGGCTGGGCGGGATCATGGAGGACATGTTCGACGATTCGCCGTCGGCGGAGATCGCGCCCGAGAGCGGCGGCCTTCTCAGGGATCATATAAGCGTATGCCGCATAATCGACGGCATGTTGGCCGGAAGATCCGAACGCGACAGGGAGGAGTTTCCGAAGGCTTCCGAGGCCTGCAGGGCTGCGGCGCGGCGGGGGAGTTCGTCCGGTCCAGGAGGTATGGGATCATGGGGGTGTACGAGCAGCTGTTCGACGGAGAGGAGAACATGAGGATGAACTGCATGGCCTATGAGAAGAAGGGGCGCCTCGAAGGGATGGCCGAGGGAAGGAGGCTGCAGAACGAGGACGTGGCCACGAAGCTCATCTCGATGGGCATGGCGCCCGAAGACATCTCCGAAGCCACCGGCCTGACATCGGAAGAGATCGGCCGTCTCGGACGAACCGCCGCGGGAATCGTTTCCGTCCCATAATCTAAATAATAAGGGCAGGATTCGTACAGCACCGCAGAAGGGATGAGATGGTTTCCAGAAGGCTTCAGGAAATACCCGCATCGGGCACGATCGCAATATCAAATCTGGTCAGCCAGATGAAATCGGAAGGCGTGGATGTCGTATCGTTCTCTATGGGGGAGCCTGATTTCGTCACCCCCAGCAACATAGTCGACGCATGCTGCGAGTCGCTCCGCGGCGGATTCACCCATTACACGCCGTCGATGGGGATACCCGAGCTCAGGAAAGCGATCGCGGACTCCGCGAGGAAGGAGAGCGGGGTGCCCTGCGACGCTTCCAACGTTCTGGTGACCCCGTGCAAGCAGGCCATCTTCATGGTCGCGCTGGCATACATCGATCCCGGCGACGAAGTGATTCTTTCCGACCCTTCATGGGTCTCCTACGAAGCCTGCGTGCGTCTGGCCGGAGGCATCCCGGTATACGTCCCCACGCGCTTCGAGGACGGATTCGTCATGGATCCGGCGGCGGTCGAGGCCGCCATCACGCCGAGGACGAAGATGATCATCATCAACACCCCTTCCAATCCCACCGGCTGCGTCATGCCCAGGGATTCCCTGAGGCAGATAGCGGACATAGCCATGGCGCACGGCATCAAAGTCCTCTCCGACGAGATCTATTCCAGCATCGTCTACGAAGGCGAGCACACTTCCATCGCATCTTTCCCCGGGATGTTCGACAATACCATCATCGTCTCCGGGCTGTCCAAGTCCTACGCCATGACCGGATGGAGGCTCGGATGGGCCATAGCGCCCGCAGACGACATCAAAGCGATCAACAAGCTGCAGTCGCATTCCATATCCTGCGCCGTGTCCTTCGTCCAGAAGGCAGCAGTGGAAGCCATCGAAGGCCCCCAGGATTCCAAGGCCGCCATGGTGAAGGAGTTCAGGAGGCGCCGCGACCTGGTGATGGACCTCATGGAGGAGATCCCCGGGTTCCAGTGCAACGTCCCCAAGGGAGCGTTCTACGTCTTCCCGAAATACAACAGGGACATCCCGTCCGCGAAGCTGGCGGAGATCCTGCTCAGGGAAGGCCATGTGGCTGTCACCCCCGGAACCGCTTTCGGCCCCGGAGGGGAAGGGTTCTTCAGGATATCCTACGCGGCATCAGAGGATCAGATACGCGAGGGCATGTCCCGCATCAGATCCGTCATGGCCAAACTGTGATGATTTACAGTGTTTTAAATCAGACATTGCCGCATAAACACTAACTAATATGCGGCATCTGTCTGATTTCAGACATGCATCTGTCAGCGGCACGTTAGGCAGTCCAGCGGCTTTCCGGAGCCGCGGGCTTCCCGTTCCGTTCCCTCCCATTCTCTGGAGTTCGGCCCTCCTGCCGCATGTTTTCCTCTCTCCTCTGCTATTTCTCTTACGCGAAATTTATTAGCGATGCAGAGATTCCCACCTTCTGTATATGCCCCTAGCGGGCCCAGAGGGATAACCTTGAGCAGAACTTTATTCACAGTCGGTCCCGTCAATGTCGAGGCCGATACGCTCCAATCGATGACCAAACCCATGATCACCCACAGGTGCAAGG
>JAEEJP010000084.1 GCA_016281925.1 Methanomassiliicoccaceae archaeon | reverse complement strand
TCCCACAGATACCATTTGCCGTCTTTGGCCTGCCTGAGCATTATCTTTCTGGGATTGTCGGCGCCGCCGGACCTTAGAACCAGATATGCATACCCCTCGTTGTCGTAGGAATAGGGGTCTTCGCTGACGCTTATGGTGAACGGCTCGCTGGGAACGTAGTCGTTCCCGGGGACTGCCCCTTTGAAATAGGACCTCGGCACGTAATCCTGATCCATGAAGCGGTCCCTGATGAACTGCTTCTCGGTGGGGGTCACTTCGCGCGGCCCTCTCAGATACTGGATCATGGACAGGCACAGATCTTTGTCCTGAGGGTAGAAGCAGAATGCGAGCACGGTCATCGCCGCGGCGTCGAAAGGATTGGACAGGGAAGCCTGCGGGAGGGCCTTGAACTCCTCCAGAGTGTCGGGCAGCCTGTCGAAAACGATGTCCACGGTTCTGTTCGAGCTTTTCTGAGGCTGCTTCAGGCTCTCAGCGCTTTTTTTGATGTTGTCGAATAAACCCATCGGATTACCGCTGAAGATATCCAGATTTCTGCTTAAATATATTCGTGAAGTATCCCGCATACCAGGCTGATTATTCCGCTTGCGCGTTTGGGCAGGATATCCTAGCAGTCAATGCCGCGGATTTCGTCCCCGATGAAGAAGCTTACGCCTTCCGTGGGGGCGTCGAGAGCGATGACGTCCGTGCGTCTCAGCTTCCCCAGACCGGCGATCCCGCAACGCTGGTAAGCTTCGAGCACCCGTCTGACGGCTTCTTCCGGGACTTCTTTCTTCCCCTCTATGGGCTCTTCGTTCCAGCCGCGGCTGATGCAGTACTCCAGCATGGGGACGCCGCCTTTCTCTCTGGAAAGGGAGACCCAATCCCTCCCGCCGTCCATGCCTCCGCCGCAATGGTAATCGCAGAGGAAATCCGCGTTCTCTATGTCGATAGCCTTCTTTTTCCTGCCGAATAGGAATCCCATGGTGCACCGCCCCGCAGCGGAAGGGAATCGCGCCTGCCGTTTATAACCCTGGCATGCCCCGGGCTTCATTCATCCCCGGAGTCTTCCTTCGCGTACTCCCTCTCCAGCTTCCGGATGTACCTCTTCTCGAACCAGGAGGAGATCCCGCTGAGGAACCCGTGCCTCAGTAGAGCCCTCTCGACAACGAACCACACCACCAGCAGAACCCCGAGCCAGGCATAGACCTTGGGCTCGAATATGACGAGGTTCACTATGCGGATCATCACCCACGGGAAGAAAGCGTATGCGACAGCGAGCATCAGGGCGATGAGCCCCAGTATGACCCAGGGGACCAGGCTTCTGTTGGTCTTGCCGTCTATGGACATGAACCTGAAATAGGGTGTGATCATCATGATCTGTCCCAGGCCGGCCAGCGTGACGAACAGCACCAGATTTGACCTGGCGCATATCTCTTCGATGCCGGATCCGGACCAGGAGAGATATTCGATCGCTTCCTCGGCCGAGCCGAACCCTCCTGCGGACGCCATCCACCCGAAGTCCGGGACCACATGGCCGTTCCCGACCTCCGTCCAGGTGACCGCATATGCTAGCAGGCCGAAGGCCACGATTATGATGGACGAGGGCAGAGCGAATTTCAGCACGTCCGGCAGTATCAGATTCTTGTTCACGTCGGGTCTGGAGAAGAGGATCATGAAGAACGCCAGGATCGACACCGAAATGAAAGCGTAGAACGTGTTCTGGATGGGTTTCATCGGTATCGTCCCGAGTGCCATATAGATTATGAAGAACATCAGGGCCAGAGCGAAATTCCTCGTGAGATAGAGCCTCAGTATGTCCCTCATGCTGGATACCGTCTTGCGGCCTTCCACCAGCGCTTTGGGCAGCGAGGAGAAATCGTCGCCTACCAGGATCATATCCGAGACGCCTTTCGCGGCGTTGGACCCGCTTTCCAGCGAAACGCCGACCTGGGCCGCCTTGATCGACCTCACATCGTTGACCCCGTCCCCGATCATGGCCACGTAGCGCCCGTTCCGTTTCAGGGAGCTTATGACATATTCCTTGTCGTCGGGCTTCATCCTGCCGAAGATGTTGGACTCCAGGATGGCTCTGTCCCTCTCCGGTCCGGGCATGGCGTCCAGCTCCGCGCCGGTGATCAGCTTCCTCTCCCCCGGGATGCCTGCGAGCGAGAACATCGCGTCCACCGTGGCAGGATCGTCCCCGGATATGACCTTGAGATCCATCCCGTTGTCCAGGAACACCTGGATGGTCTCCCTGCAGTTCGCCCGGATCTCGTCCCTCATGGAGACCATCATGACCGGGGTCAGATCGGGTATGCGGGGCTCTCCGCCTTCGGAAAGAGGCCCATGGCCCTCGCAGATCACGACTGTGCGGAGTCCTTTCCCGGATTCCTCCCTGATCATGGCCGAAATCCCTTCGGAACCGGCGCAATGCGGGCCTATGACGTTCCAGGCCCCCATATAAAGCGATGTCTCTCTGCCTCCGTCAGATACCCTCACCGCGCTGTATTTCCTTTTAGAAGTGAACTGGACCTCTTCCAGGAGCTCGCACGGGGTCTCCCCGAACTTCTCGGACAGCACCCCCACGGTCTTGTTCTTGCTTCCTGTGGAGGCGGCGAAGATCGATGCCAGACGGTCGGCCTTGTCCTTATCCATGAAATAATGCGCCGATTCGAACCTAAGCCTGTTGGTGGTTATCGTCCCGGTCTTGTCCATGCAGACGGTGTCCACATGGCTCAGCGATTCGACGGAATTCGCTCTCTGAAGAAGGGCCCCGGAATTCGCCATCCTGACGGCGGATACCATATAGGTCAGGGTGATGAGCAGGAAAAGCGCGATAGGAACAACATCGAGGCAGATGACGAAGATCTCGAGGGTATGCTCCCAGGAATTGTCCCTGATCAGGATCTCGCATACAACAGATATGAGCATCAGAATGACGGCTATCCCCATGAGGATGCTGGTGATCGATGAGGTCTCCATCTGGAGCGGCGTCCTCTTGGAGGTCATCTTCTTGGCGCTGCGCAGGATCTTGGAAGCGTAGGAATCCTCGCCGAACGCGGTGACTCTGTAGTACCCTTCGCCGGCGATGCAGACCGAGCCGGAGAATATCCTGTCCCCGGTCTCTTTCCTGACGCTGCTGGATTCGCCGGTCAGAAGGGACTCGTCGATCTCCAGCGAAGAGCATTCCAGGACCTCCCCGTCCACCAGGGCCTGATCCCCGGCGCGGAGAACGATGACGTCGTTGCGAACTATCTCCGTGGGCTGGATCTCCTTCTCCCCGCCGTCGCGCAGGACCGTGGCCTTCGGGCGCGTCAGAAGGGCTATCTTATCCAGCCTGCGCTTGGCGCGCATCTCCTGGAAGGTGGAAATGAGGATGTTGATGGCTATGATCCCGGTGGCGGAGATGGCGCTCAGTATGTTCCCGAACAGGAGCAGCATAGCCCCCAGGGCGAAAAGAATAATGTTGTACGGCGTGAACGTGTTCTTCGCGAATATGTCCGCATAGGTTCTGCCGGTCTTCTCCTCCACGTTGTTCACGTGGCCGTCTCTCATTTCCTGACGGACCTCTTCCGATGTGAGGCCTTCCATGAGCCGCCCATCCATTCCATACGATATAATGATGATTGATTGCCCCTCGGAAACGCGGATCCGGCGCGGTCACAGCTCCTCGGCGCCGGAGGATATCGATGCCCTCTGCCTGACCCTTTCCTCTATCTCCTCCAGAGGCAGCGGATCGAACCTGACGCTGCTGCCCCGGGACACATAATCTATCTGGCAGACCGCCTTTTTGCCGTAGAATCCGGATGCGGCATGGGCGTAGACCGAAAGCTGGATCATGTATTCGCTCTCGAAGCGGTCGCCCTCGTCGGTTTTGTAGTCGTGGATCTCGATCCTGTCCGGGAAGACCGCGATCAGGTCGATGATCCCCCTGACTGTGACGCCTATTCCGTTGAACGGCAGCCCGCACTCCATCTCCGCATAGCTGAGATCCGCTCCCTTTATGGAATCCAGGACCTTCCTTATCTCGGCATGCTCCGGAAGCTCGCGGTCCAGAGGGATCCCCCTGAATATCCTTTCCGCGTCCTCATGCACGTCCGTACCGTATTGCATGCCTTTGCCGCAGAACTCGTCGCACTCCTCGGAGATCTCCTGGCCCTCGCCCATCCTCAGGTCCATTATGTCGTGCACGCCGAGCCTCCTGCGCCTGGGGCGGTATCCAGAGACCGACGGCCTCTCCGCTTTGGGCTCCTCCAGGGAATGCTCGGGAGCCTCGGCGTCGCAAGCGGAGACGTATCTGTCCCCGGACAGGTCCTTCATGAACTGCGAAGGCTTGCCGGCTATGTAGCTGACATACTGCTTTGCCCTGGACACCGCGACGAACATTATACGCCTCTCCTCGCTGAAATCCTTGTCCAGCGACGAAACGGCCAGGGCGGCCCTCCACGACCTGCAGATCTTCGTGTAGCCGCCGAAGCGCCCTATCTCGTCCGTGCATCTTATCCCGGTGAGCTCGTCGTAAAGGATGCGGCTCCTGGAGCGCACTATCGGCGGCGTTATGCCGGAATCCATGAACGGTATTATGACCGCCGGGAACTCCAGGCCCTTGGACTTGTGCATGGTCATTATCGTCACGGCGTCGCGGTCTATGGATGCTTCGACCGTATACGCGGTGCGGTTGGCGATGTCGTCCTCTATCAGCATGGCCAGATCCGACAGCGTCATCAGGGAGCCCCTGTGGACCGACGACAGCGTGGTGATTATCGCATGGGTGATGTCGTTGTCCAGCCCGTAGAACGCGTAGAGATGGGTGAGAAGGTCGGTTATCCTGCGCCTCTTCCTGTACAGCTCCCTGCGCTGTGCGTCTATATTCTGAGGTATGCGTTCCCTGTAGGAGGATTTCACCCTCCTTATCTCCACGAGAGGATAGCCCATGTCGGCCATGATCACCGGGTATCCGGCGTCGTCCAGCTCGTTGTTGACGTAGCGGAGCCAGGCCAGAGCCAGCTTCCCTTCGCGGGTGGACATTATCTCGACGTCCCCCTGCAGGAATGCCGGAATCCCCTCCCTTTCCGCGGCTTCCATGACCGTGCGGCAGGCTCTGGCGGTCCTGCATATGACCGCGATGTCCCTGAATCTCATCGGGCGCCTCTCCCCGCGGTCGCATACCTCGTATTTCCCGGACCACATGTATTCGCGGACGCATCTGACGGTCTCGTCCGCCTCGTCCTCCCTGCTGGTCCTGATGTATCTGACCGAGGTCAGGCTCCCGTCCAGGTCGTCCCTCCCCTGCCTCAGCGGGACCGCATTCTCTCTGAGATATTCCTCGTCGACGCTCCCGTCCTTGTCGGAGCCCTTTATCCTGAGGCAGCGGAACGATTCGTCGATTATCATCTGCGAAGATCTGTAATTGATGTCCAGAGAGATCTTGGCGACCTCCGGGATGCTGAACGCCACCCTTTTAAGGTCGTCGTTCAGGAACCGCCTGAATCTCACCGCTCTGGCCTCGAAATCCGTGATGTTGTCGGTGGAAACATACCTGAAACCGTAGATTCCCTGCTTCCAATCGCCCACCGCGCAGAGATTGGGCTCCGCCAGGACCATCAGTGCGATCATGAGCTGGCTGGCGTTCGTGTCCTGGAACTCGTCTATCATCAGGTATCTCTGCCTGTATTCCTCCCTGACGCTCTTGCTGCTGTACAGCAATATGAACGCGAACATGGCCGTCAGCCCGAAGTTCAGGCGGTTGTCGGCGATGCTCCTCCTGATGTACGCGAAATAGATGTCGTGTATGTATCTCAGAAGCTCGCCGCGGTCCTCGTAAGCGGCCGACTCCAGTATCTCCTCTGACAGCTGGGGCAATCCGTCGTCCGCCGGGAAGTCCGGGCCGAAATCCCCGGGATCCATGCCGTAAAGCTTTTCGGCGGCATCCGATCTGGATGCCCTGCGCCCGCCAGGTTTCGCGGAGTTCTTCGCGCGGAGCAGCTCCAGCAGCTTCCCGGAATCCCCCAGGAGCTCCCTCTCCGGGTCCATGCCGAACCATCCGTTTTTCAGCGGGATTATCCCCTTGGTCATCAGCCTTCTCAGAAGCTTATCCACGTCGTCCGGGCGCTGGGACAGGATCACCGCGGCGTCGCCGTAATCTTCGCCCCGGTCCGCGTTGAACCCGTCGAAAAAGAGCTTGAAGCTTTTCCTGCTGAGGGACTCGTTCTCCTCCATGGATACGGCGCGCGACAGCGTCTCTCTGATCCCGAAGAAATCGCTGACCTCCTCGCCGTATTCGCTGACTATCATCAGGCAGAAGGCGTCGAACGTCATCGCTCTGACGTCTCTGTTGAGATCCGGCCTGCCGATCTCCGTCAGCCTGCGCTTGATGCGCTCCTCCATCTCGGCGGTGGCGGCCCTGGTGAAGGTCATCAGGAGGACGTCGGATGTGCTTACGCCTTCTTTGGTGACGATGTTCACGTACCGCTGGACTATGGTGTGCGTCTTCCCGGTCCCGGGACCGGCATCCACCACGACCATGCCTTCGGTGAGCTCGGCTATCTTTTTCTGGGCGCCGTTAAGCTCGCTCATTCTACCGTCTCCTCCCCTGCATCCGTTCTGTCGGCGGTGCATGCCGGAAAATATCTGCAGTCCTCGCATCTCACCCTCGGCCTGGCAGGATAGCTGCCGCACGCGTATTCCACGGCCTCCCCGTGCATTCTCTCCAGCATGTCCAGGAACTCGTTGCGCGCTTCCAGGGAGATCTCGACCGTCTCCCCGTCGGATACCATCCCCTCGGAGACCGCCTTCGCGATCTTCCTGACGGCCGCGGATGCCTTTTTGATGTTCGTCTCCGTGCTTTTCAGGCCGGCCGCATCCAATACGGCGCCTATGACGGACGGATTGCCGTCCCATTCGCTTGCTGGCAGCCCTCTGGAAGTCTCCGCGACCGCCGCGAGAACCTCTTCCGCGCATTCCCTGAACTCCTTCGCCAGCTTCTCCTCCATCTGCCTCCGGAGAAGGGCGTCGCTCCTGATGATCTCCTCCAGGCTCTCGTCCATGAGGCGGACGGTCCTGACGCTCCTGTTTATGTCGTAGCCGTCCCCCATGGATTCCCAGTCGTTCTCCATGGCGTAGAACATCTCCAGATCCTTTCTCCCGCCGTTCTCCTCCGCCAGGAGGGAATAGATTATCGGCTGGAACTCGGGGTATCTGGACGGGATCTCCGAGCTCATCCCTCTGCGTATGTCGTCCCCCGTCTTGGCCTTCCCGGTCTTGAAATCCATCACCGCGCCGGGAGCGACGGCATCGAATTTGCCGTACATCGGATGGTCCCTGGAAATGGCCCCGACCTCGCTC
The DNA here is from genome assembly GCA_016281925.1 of Methanomassiliicoccaceae archaeon. Taxonomy (GTDB): domain Archaea; phylum Thermoplasmatota; class Thermoplasmata; order Methanomassiliicoccales; family Methanomethylophilaceae; genus Methanoprimaticola. The sequence continues at coordinate 10,920 of JAEEJP010000084.1, read as the reverse complement.
GCGCTGCTCCATCTGTCCAGGCCGTAGCGCTCGAAGAACCTGTTGACATGCTTCTCGTCGGCTGGCCTGTCCAGCGGAACCGGGCCGATGTGCCTGCTGTCTATGTATCTCGCCACGTTGCGCATGGCGCAGTATATCCTGTCGCGGTCGATCTTCTCCATCAGAGGGGTCGAAAGGCCGGAATAGCGGTCGGAAGCTATGTCCACCAGCCTGTCGAAGCCCTCCTGCCTCACGATCTCCGGATAGCAGATGTACAGCTGGGCGAAATCATGCACCAGATTGCCGAAATCTGCCACATCCGTCTCCGGTGATGATATTATTCTGCTGAAGAAATACATCCTCGGGCAGGAGAAATAGCAGTTGAACGCGGATTTCGAGAATGCGCCGATGATTGTCTCGGCATCCTCCAGGCGCTCTTCGCCCAGATCCTGCCGTATCTCCTCCCGGTCGGCGTGCCATCTGCCTTTGACGATGCACCCGGATATGTCCGCGAATGATTCGGCTGGCTTTCCGCACAACACGTCGAAAGTCAGCGCGGGACGGGCCGGCCTGCCGTATTTCGTGGCGTTCACCATATAGATGCGCCTCTCCCCCTGCTGAAGGAGCGCGGCCATGCGCATGGCGTTCTTCTCCGCTTCCGCCTCCGAATCGGCGTATCTCATCCCGGCAACAGAGATGTCCCAGCTGGCGTCCATGTCCAGGAAGAATATCAGAGACCTGTCCACGAACACCGAATTCTTGCAGTCGGCGATCAGGACGCCGGATTTCTCTTCGATCGGGACCTCTTCGTTGTGCCTGAGGTCCGGGAAGTTGTCGACGGCGTATCTCAGCTCGCCCACGAGCTCGCCGGTGATCCTCCTGTCCGACAGCCCCAGATCCTCCAGGACTATCCCGACCTGGATTTTGGCGCGCCTGTCGCACAGCTTCTCCCTCATCTCCCCGAACGTCATGGAGCGCGCATCCCTCATCAGAGCGATGAGCTCCGTTCCCCTTTCCCTGGCGTCTGCCGCGTCCAGCTTAGAAAGAAGGTACATATCCAGCCCGGGAAGGAAGAACCCGTTGTAATTGGAGTACAGCTCTCTGACGTCCCTCACATGGAGGATATCGAAGCTCAGCGACAGGGTCACGAACTGGAGGTAGTCGCGAATCTGGGCCAGATCCCTGACGCCCAGCTTGTTGTAGAAAGGTATCCCCCTTGAATACAGCGCGGATCTGACCGAGTCTGCGATCGGAGAGGAGGCGTCCAGAACCACTGCGCAGTCGTCGGCGTTGTCCGCGCCGATGAGATCGGCCATGTTGACCGCGATCTCCCTGTCGTTGCCCACCTCGCGGATCTCCTCTATCCCGAAATCCCCGTCCGCGAATATGTCGACGAATCTGCAGTCGTACGGTATGAAATGTTTGTCCAGATCGTCGAAGAATTCGGCTCCGACCACCGCTATCTCGCCTTTCTGCTCGGTGAAGAACGGGCTTCTCTCGGGATCGAATGAAGACATCGCCATCTCAATGGTGGGAAGGCTCTCGAAGGAATCCAGTACCTTTCTGGAGACTTTGGTGGCCATGTATTTTCTTACGTCGGCGGTGTATCTCCTGATCTGGCGTATGTTCTGGACCTCCCCGTGGACGGTGCGGAAATCGTAGCCGGTATCGTCGCAGATGGCTCTCACCAAAGCCATGTCGCTCTTCATGGGCTCCCCTAGGATCTCCATGGCGCAGAGGCTGGCGATGCCGCGCGGAGTGGCGGCGAAAGTCCCGATCATCGGCCTGTCGACCCTTGCGTTCAGCGCGGTCATGAGAGCGACATCGTTTGTGATGACCAGGGAGCAGTCCGATACCTCGGAATAGATCTCGTCTATCGTCTTCACGCGGTCCATGCCGGACGTAATCCCCTGCGGATATAGGAAACTGACCATAATACGGGACGTGCCCGCACGGCATCAAATGGATATCCGAGGACGCCATAGCCGGACGCATGGACGGGATTTACGTCGTGGAGACGGCTGCCAGCGACCCCAGAGGCCTTCCTTGGGGGAAAGTACTCCAGATTTCGGTCTGCAGGGTGGACGGCGACGGAGGCTTCTATGAGACGGCATATTCCGGATCCATACAGGCCGATCCCCTCGATCTCGGGAAGGAATCCCTTGATTACATATCGGACCGCTATGGGATAAGCGCCGAATCGCTCTACTTGGGGGTGCCCGAGGAAGAGGCCGCCTCGAGGGCGAGGGAGATCCTTGTCGGAAAGGAATGCGTCTCCTTCGACGTCGGGGAAGTCTTCGGCCGCTACCTCAGCTACGAGCCCTGGGATCTTGCCAGGGAAGTCACGCTTCTGCCGTCGGTGTCGAGGTTCCTCCCGGCCCAGGCGATGATGCTGCCGAGCGAGGAGGCGGATCCTCTTGCGAAAGCGTATGAAGCCATATGCCCGGGGGATCCTGCCGGCGTTGGGAATGGAAAAGGGGCGGCGGAAAGGACACAGATGACCGCGTCTGTTCTTTCCGCTCTCATAAGCGCGGGGCTGTTCCGATCGGAATCTCCTGACCAGAGCGCCGGACATGATGGTTGCCAGTAGATTCACGATATACATCAGCCCATACAATATGGCGAACGGAATCGCCAGGAGGATATTGACCACCGGTATCTTCGACGAGATGATGAGGACCATCAGCGCGAAGATCAGCAGCCCGACGATCAGAAAAATGAATCCTCCGCGGGACGAGTGATCTTTGTATATGAGCCCGAGGCCGAGCAGTCCGAACAGTCCCGGTATCACCGCGAGCAGGGCCGCTATGGTGCCGTCGGAATTCTTTTTTCCTGCGCTTCCGCCGGCCCCGTTACCGGAGCTTCCGCCTTTCTTCCCTGAGACTTCCGGCTCGGCCGGTATCTTCTTGTAACATTTCGGGCAGGTCAGCGAGTTGGAGGGGACCAACTCCCCGCAGTGAGGGCAATACCTGTCAACCATGCTGTCACATCCGGTTTCCCGCATGCTGGATGCGGGCGCGATTGGTATATGGAATACGACTTAAAAATATCTGAACTACGCTCAGAATGGCTCGGCGCCCAGAATCCGGATCAGGGGCGGTAATCTCCGTCCGCGAACATCTTCACCATCAGCCACGATGCGGCGCGGGCATCGGAAAGCGCTCTATGGTCCTGCTTCCCGCCGATGCCGGCCGGATCTCCCTCGGTTATCTTTTCGTAGGCATAATCCAGCTTGGGGTATTGGTACTCGCCGGCCCTGTATTTGCTGGGGATTTTGCAAACGTCCGTGGCGGCTTTCATTATATCGGCGCACTCGTTGAACCAGCCCCTCATGTCCCACGGCTCCTGGTAGAGAAACTTCCCCAGATCATACTGCTTGTTGTAAGTCGTGACATCCTTGCCTTTGAGGATGCGCCTGACCTCGTCGATGACCTGCATCGCCGGCTTCTTCGCGAAGGCTATGTCCTCTATGGTCAGATCCGAATTGCTGAAGATCCAGGCTCCAGTGAGATAATCGTCCCATTCGCCGACATCATATCCTAGGACCGAGGAATAGCAGTCCTCCACCGTCCCCCTCCTCAGACTGACTTTGCAGATGCCCACGTCGAGGACCAGGTCCTTCGGGGCGCCTTCCAGTCCGGTAGTCTCCGTATCCAGGACGTAGATCACGTCAGGGGGTATGCTGTCGAGGGTGAAATAGGGGCACATGCATTGCCGTAATGTGTATGGTGTATATCCAAATTGGCGAGTGCCGCCGGAGGATCCGCTGATGCCGGGAACCGGAATAAGAGATCCGAGCCGAATCAATCTGTCAAGCTTTTATCTGCGGCCGCAGCGACATGCTGATGATTTTTGCATGCGCTCTTTCCTGCACCTGCAGGCCGCAGCCATGCGCCACAATCTCATATTGGACAACAGATTCGAATCGGAAGGACCGGCTGGATGCCGGGAACCAGTCTGCGAAATATGTCCCTAAGATTCCTTAGGTCCGGGGGAACTCGAACGGGAATCCGAAAAGCGGGACGGGCCAGCTTCCTATCGTGCGCGGCAGGAACGGCGGACCGATGCCGGCGACGGGCGATCCACTTCCCGACAGTTGTTATCAAAAAGGGGTTTAAAAAGTTTGCAGGCCGGCCCTACGGGTCAGACCAACGCGCCGAAGGCCCTGTCCACCGCCCCTACGGCCGCGCCCATCTTGCGGGGATCGGCGTAGATGTAGCACCTCAGGGTCGTGTCGATCGACGAGTGGCGCATCATCCTGCGCAGGGTGTCTAGGTCCACCCCGGCGTCCTTCATGGTCGTCGCGAAGAAACGCCGAAGGCAGTGGGGACTGAAGGATACCCCCGACCGCTTCACCAGGCCGTCCAGGACGGTCTCCAGCGCCCTTACGGACATGGGCCTGCCCACGTTCCTCATGCGCTCGTTGATGAAGAGGCGGCCATTGGACCTGTCCCCGTATTCGCTCAGGACCCTCTCGCGGTGCTCCAGGTATGGGCCGAGGTCCCTTCTGACCAGCTCTGACATGGCCATGATCTCGACCTTTCCCGTCCCTGCGCCCTTCCCTTTGACGTACAGCTTGTCCCCTTTGATGTCGTCAAGCTCTATGGAAACGATCTCCCTCCTGCGGAGGCCCATGAAGGCGCCGAGGCCGAGGATCAGGCGCTCCGTCACGTCTGCGGCCCTGTAGAGCTCAACCCACTCGTCGTTGAAGATGAACTTCCTCCTGACGGTCTCGCCGTTGAACCTTATCCTCGCGTCCGGGAACGGGTCGTACCCCGTGGCGAACTTGATGAACCATCCGAACGTGTACAGGTAGTTGCGGGCGGTCGCCTCCGTGTATCCCGCGAGGGCGGTGCGGAGCTTCCTGAAGTCCACGGGGTCGACGTCTTCCAGTTCGAAGTCCCCCTTCACGGACCTGAGCGCCTTGTAGCACACGGTGATGGACGACATGCGACCCTTGATGGTCGCCGGCTTGCACTCCCACTCCTTGAGGTGGCCGGCGTACGCCCTCAACCTCCCCACGAACCTCTCGTCCTGCTCCGAGGCGGGGTCGAGGGCTATGTGGTCGCTCCTGCTCTCCCTCAGCTCGGCGTACAGGTCGTTCCCGGCGGTGAACGATACGAACCTGGAGAAGCTCTGGAGGTGGCAGCGCACGTTGGCCTCCCCTATCATCCCGGAGAGCGCGGACTCGAGCGCCAGCATGGAACCGAGGTCGTACTCCCCAATCCCGCGCGGGCCCTGGACCCTGTCCAGGAGGTTGGCGCAGGCGACGACGCGGGACGCCGTGGCGACGATCTGGTCCCTCCCGACCCCGCGGGCCTCGGAGAGGCGGATGAACTCCCCCAGCTCGGCCGGGAACCTGAACCCTTCCTTGAAGCCGCGGTTCCACCCGCTCCTGGGCGCCCCGTATCCCCCGACGTCGACGAGCGGGGGGCGGCCGGTGGCCGCGGAGAGGAAGGACGCGAACGCGCTGACGTGGCGGCCGACGTCCTGGACCCCAAAGTCCGCGAGGATGCCCTTCAGCAGCTCGATGTCGCCCGCGCCCAGGGAGGGGAGGTCCAGCCTCCCGCGCCCCTTCTCGAGGGCGTATATGCACGCGCGGACGCGCCTGCAGTGCGGGGACCTGGTGGACGGAGCCAGACCGAGCGCCCCCTCATGCTCGCGGAAGGCGCGCAGGGCATCCCCGTAGTCCCTCTCGATGCGCTCCCTGTCAGATGCGCCGCCCTCTGCCCTCCTCGGGCCGCCTCCGGGGCCTCCCGCCAGAAGGACCGCCCTGTTGCCGCAGGCCCTCCCGTAGGCGCCGGGGTCGATGAGCATTGGCTCCCCCGTGGAGAAGGACACGAAGACCGCGAAAACCCGCACCTGGCTTATCGGGTCCTTGGCGCCGAGGCGCCTCAGCTCCCCGAGCAGGTAATCCATGTCTTTCTCCGTGATCCTGCCGAGCCTCACCCTCTTCCGCTTGCCGAGCAGCAGGTGCAGGCAGTTGTATACCATGCCCCTGTGCTGGCTGACGGTGCTCTTCGCGGCCCCGCCTGATTTCTCTCTGGAGGAGAACTCGGCCATCTCCCTCCCGAAGAGGCCGTAGATGCGGCCCCTGTCGACGAGGTCCTCGAGCCTCGGCAAGGCCGTCACCTCCGTGGCCAGAAACGGGTTCGCCCGCATCGTACGGGCGCCGATCCCGGCGGCTGGATGTCCCAGCCGTCTCGCACTTTATATAATCCTTTAATATCCCTGTGTAACCATAGCTCAACACCTGTGGCCAGGTCCGCTTTCGGATTGGTAGTCGGGTAGCGGACCGTTTTCATTCCGAATCAGTTTGCTTTCTTCTCCTGGGTCTTTTGGTATCCTGCGCCGGCCCGCCCTCCGGGGGCGCCTTGTCCTCGGCGGGGGCCGCATCCGACAGCGTCAGGAGGCCCTCTTCCTCGTATTTGTCGGTCTTGGGCAGCCTGACGGTGACGTCGAGGTATTCCCCGGGCGTGAGCGCCATGCGCTGGATCACGCTCGAGGGGATCGTCACGTATTTGTTGCTCCCGTTCACTACGAAGCGCCCGGGAAAGCTGGATTCTATGATCCTCCTTATCATATCACCGCGGCATCATACGCGGTCCATGTATTTAATTGTATTTTGTTTAAAGTAGTTATATAGTGTTTATAACGTATTATCATCGTAGTAATATAATAAGAAAGACATCGATGATGGACCCATTACGCACCGTCAGCGACAGAGCATCCCCGAAGAGTAGGCGGCACTTGGCAGGGGCCCCCGGACACGGACTGCCTACCGGCCGATCGCGGCTGAAAACCGGGGGCAGGGGGCCGGGGCCGAGGATAAAAGAAAGGGCGGGGGCCTGCCGAATGGCCCGCGCCAGCGTTAAATTGGTTTCGGATTGCTCCGTCATGCCGCGGAGCGGAACAGCCTCCCGTCGCCGTCTCCCGTGTACAGGTGGCCGGCGAGGGCCTTGGCGGTCCTCGGAAGCTCGTTCCCGCTCTCGTCGAAGAAGGCGAGCCCGTGGAACGCGCCGGGGCCGATCGACACGACCGAGCTCCCTATGGCCACCGAGGAAATGGAGCCGCACCCGTAGAACGCGCGGTCCCCGATGGTCTCCACCGAATCGGGGATGACTACTTTCACAAGGGATCCGCAGAACGGGAACGCGCAATTGCCTATGGACACCGCGGAATCGGGGATTACCACGGATGCCAGGGAATCGCAACCGTAGAACGCGTATCCCCCGACTGACCTCAGAGAACCGCCGAAATCGACGCTTTCCAGCGACGAGCAGCGGGCGAACGCCTTCATGCCTATCTCCGTTATACTTCCCAGATCGGCGGAGACCAGCTCTCCGACGCCATAAAAGGCCTTGGGGCCGATCTCGGATACGGGATATTCCTTCCCTTCGTATGTAACCGATGCCGGGACAGACAGGTGCGCCATCGGCTCGGAGAAGCCGGCCAATGTGGCGTCAGAATCGCCTGACCAGTCAACCTTGAACACCAGCCCGCCGGAGACGAACTCGAAGCCGTCCGCCACGCGCTGGAGAACGCAGCAGCGCCCCTCGTAAGCGTGTCCGCTCAGGCTGCCGGCCGAGATGTCGAGAGTGTTCCCTCTCTCGTCGAGGAACCTTATCCCGTAGAACGCGTTCTTCCCTATGGAGGTCACTGATCCAGGTATTGTTACGCTGGTCAGCGCTGTGCAGCCGCTGAACGCGCTCTTGCCTACGGACGCGACCGAATCTGGTATGGTGACGGAGGCCAGGGAATCGCATCCGAAGAAGGCGTACGGCGCTATCTCCCCGAGTGAATCGCCGAAGCTGATGTCGGTAAGCGCCGCGCAGCGGGCGAACGCCTTTATGCCTATCTCGGATACGCTCCCCAAATCCACAGATTCCAGCTCTGAGAGGCCGTAGAAGGCCTTGGGGCCTATGGCGGAGACCGAGTAATCCTTTCCCCCATAGGATACCGACGCCGGGACCGACAGATGCGCCATCGGCTCGGAATAGCCGATCAGGGTTACAACCTCGAAACCGGGCTGTTCCAGCTTGAACCGAAGCCCGTCTGAAACGAATATGGAATCTGAAGCCATGCGCTTCAGCACGCCGCTGCTGCCTTCGTAGGCGAACCCCCTGAGGCTTTTCGCCGTATGGAGAAGGTCAATCCCGTTCTCGTCCAGGAATCTGATACCGCGGAACGCCTGATAATCCATCCATTCCAGAGAACCCGGGATATTCACGTTCGAAAGCGAGATGCAGCCGTCGAACGCAAAAGATGCGATATTATTCACCGAGTCCGGGATGGAGACGGAGGCGAGGGAGGTGCAGTTCTGGAAGACACCCGAACTAATACTTGTGACCGAATCCGGGATGGAAACTGAGGTTAGAGAGGTGCAGTTAGGGAACGCGGAATAATCAATGTACTTGACCGAATCTCCGAAATCCACGGATGCCAGAGAAGTACATCCAGCGAACGTGCATTCCCTTATGGACGTGACAGAGTCCGGGATGGCGACGGAGGTCAGAGAGGTGCATCCAAAGAACGCATAGCGTCCGATGGACTTGACTGAATCTCCGAGATCCACGAATGCCAATGAGGCACATTTCTGGAACGAGAAGTCCCCGATGGCCGTGACCGAGTCCGGGAGGGTCACTGATGACAAGGAACTGCAGCTGTAGAACGCACAATTCCCGATGACCGTGATCGGGCCTTCGAAGCTGACGGACTTTATCCCGTTGCCCCAAGGCCCGCCTTTATTGTTGTATTCAAACATGCCGCCGCTACCGGAGATTGTCAAGTTGCCGTCGTCGTCGAGCTCCCACGTGAGATCGAACCCGCATCTGCCGGATTGTGCTCCTTCCAAGTCATCCGACTGTACGGCTATGAATATCGACGCGGCTGCCATGACTACCGCCGCGACGGCTATCATGCGCCAGATGTCATTCCCTTTGAAATCGCGGATGTGCCCCATGATTATGGAATCTGCTTTCGCATTTATAACTGTCTTTCGGCAAAATTGTTACCGATTCCGTCCCGAAGCGAATGGCCTTCAGGCCCGCCCCCGACTGCATCGCGGCTTTTATATCTGGAACCCTTTTGTGCGTCCATGGGGGAGGTCCGCAGCCTCGGGATGAGGCGTTCCCATTCTCTTATTCTCGCGCTCAGGGACGGGGGAGCGGACGCGATCAAGTCCCTCCTTCCGCTGGCAAATCGAGAACCATGCGTAGGCCACGCAGAAAGCGTCGACGGCGGACATAGGATCGCCTCCCCATCGCGCAAGCTATCGAACGAACGGCAGAGAACCGTGTCGAAACCTCCCTGGCCCCCGCTGAGATCTGCGCGGCCAGGATGGCCGCATCTGCAATAAAGATAAAAGAGAGATCGGGGCGGAGGCTTATGATTATTCATTGGAGGCGATCGAAACGCATGCGCGGCAGGGTCATCGAGAACTATATGAGGGAGGCCGGCTGGGACTACAAATTCGTCGCGGAATGCATCGGCACGCCCACCTTCTGCGTCACAATCCCGTACATCCTCAGAAGGCTGGAGCCGGAGGGGATAGTGATCTACGCTGTTCCCGAAGCTGATGACGCAAGCAAAGATTCATTCTCCTTAGCCCGAAGTTATGAGAACGTCCCGAGACAATCTGCCTCGGGGCGGAAGAAGGGGCCGGAGCCCCGGTTTGTTCAGGACACGAGATACAGCTTCGCGCCGGTTCCGGAGAAGGCGTGCCCGGCCAGGGCCTCGGGGGCCGCGGCCAGCCTGGTATTCCCGTCGTAGAAGGACAGGCCGAAGAAGGCGTAGGCTCCGACGGATCCCAGGGAATCCCCGAACATGGCCTCCTCCAGCGAGGCGCAGTTCGCGAAGGCCTTCATGCCTACCGACCTGACGTTCGACAGGTCGGCCGATCTCAAGGTGGAGCATCCGTAGAACGCCTTGTCGGCGACGGCGGCAACCTTCAGGATCCATCCCTTGTACGTTACCTCGCTGGGCAGGGAAGCCACGGCGCCGGAGAATCCGACGGCGGTGACCTCGCGGGAGCCCGCGGAGGACACGGAATATTCTATGCCTCCGGCCGAAAACCGCTCGCCGTCCTCTATGTCCCCGGTCATGCGGAGGACCTTGCCGGACCCCAAGTACAGGTGCCCGCGGAGCTTCAGCGTGGGCTCCATTGCGTTGCCGTCCAGGTCCAGGAACTTGACGCCGTAGAAGGCGTTCGGGCCTATGTACACCAGGGTCTTCGGAAGGGACACCGTCTCCAGGGACTTGCACCCGCTGAAGGCGCTCTTCCCGATCTTCCTGACGCCGTCTTCTATGATGATCTCCTTGAGGTTCGAGCAGTTGAAGAAGGCGTACTCGCCGACGACGGAGATGTGGCCGGGTATGGTGACGGACTCGAGCCCGTAGCAGTATGGGAAGGACTTGAATCCGACCGAGGCGACCGTTGACAGGTCAACGCTGGACACCCCGTTGTTCTTGTAGAAGGCGTTGGCCCCGATGACGGCTCCGGTCCCGGTGAAGCGTATGTCGGCCATGTCCTTGCAGGCGCTGAAGGCGCTTGCCTCCAGGACCACATCGTCGCCGGGAATCGTGAGGGACTTCAGGCCGCAGCTATAGAACGCGTAGCCGCCGATCTTCGTGAGCGTCTCAGGGATGGATATGCTCGTGAGGGACCTGCAGTAGGAGAAGGACTTCAGCCCGACGGATTCGACGGAGCCGAGGCCGATCGACTCAAGGGAGGAGCATTTGTAGAACGCATAATTGCCTATGGATCTCACCGTATCCGGCAGAGACACTGTCTTAAGATCCGCGCATTCATAGAACGCCCTGTCTGCGACGGCGGTCACGGGATACCCGTCGTATTCGGAAGGGATTGACAACATCTTCTTGGGGCCCGTATAACCCAAATCGTATCCTTTCAGAGTGGCTTCCCCGTCCTTCACGGAAAAG
>JAEEJP010000083.1 GCA_016281925.1 Methanomassiliicoccaceae archaeon | reverse complement strand
TTACCAGGATCGGCAAACAGAACCTCAAGCAGTATCGCGGAGCCGGCGGAAACGTCAAGGTTGGAATGCTCAGCGCAGAGTATGCGAATGTCGTCGACAAAAAGAACAAGACGATCAAGAAAGTTAAGATTCTAACCGTCAAATCGAATCCTGCCGACCCCAACTACGTTCAGCGTAACATCATCAACAAGGGCGCCACCATCTCCACCGAGGCTGGGGACGCAATTGTCACATCCAGGCCCGGACAGGACGGCGCCATCAACGCAGTACTGCTTTGAGCTATAGTAATCCGATCGAAAAACCGCTTACCATCCTCACCGGATGGGCACCTCTGTTTTTTCATCGCCAACGTTTATTATGGCGCAGGCTATAGGCAGCCACATGGCTTACGATGCGGATGTCGCTATAACGCTCTGGCCCGAATATTTCGATCTGAACCGCACCAGAGACGAGGGGAGACGCGCCCCCAGATCGCTATGCGTAAAGAATCCCAGCCTCGACATCATAGCCAAAGCGGCGATGATCCTCGACCTGGAATATGAGGTCGTAGAGTCCAAATCATACCCCAAAGCGCCTCGTGCCTCCCACGGATGCGTCAAAGTCGAGAAGGGCAAGATCCGCAAGACCGAGCTTCTCCGCGAAGTGGGGAAGACGCTGGTCCAGAACCAGAAGAAGTGATCCTTTGATATCCCCGGCCGATGCCCGCACCTTGGACGCCAACGCGGAAGCGCTCGGCATATCGGTATCACAGCTGATGGACAACGCGGGAGCGGCCCTGGCCTCTTTCATAAACAAAGAATATCCGGGCGGAAAAGCGGTCTTCGTATGCGGAACAGGGAACAACGGAGGGGACGGATTCGCTGCCGCCCTGAGGATGGACCCGGAGAAGACGAAAGTCTGCCTCCTCAGGAAGCCGTCATCGATACGCACAGACGCCGCCAGAGAGAAGTATTCTGTGCTTGAATGTCCCATCGAGGCGTATGCCGGGAAGGATTCTTTCGCCGGCTTCGACGTGATCGTGGACTGCGCCCTCGGAACCGGAACGTCCGGGGAAGTGCGCGAACCGTACGCCGGATTCATAGCCGACGCGAATTCTTCCGGGCTCCCGATCGTGTCCGCGGATATCCCCTCGGGGCTTGGGGCCGGGACATGCATCAGGCCCGATGCCACTGTCACCTTCCACGACGCCAAAACCGGCATGACACCGGAGAACAGCGGAAGGATCATCGTCGCCGACATCGGGATCCCCGAGGACGCGGCCAGAATGGTAGGCCCCGGCGACATGCTAAGATATCCCGTGCCCCGCGCGGACAGCCACAAAGGGAACAACGGGAGGCTGATGGTCATAGGCGGAGGCCCGTACTTCGGCGCGCCGGCCATGTCCGCCATGAGCGCGCTCCGCATAGGCGCTGACATAGTCAGGGTGTTCACGCCGGCATCCTCGTATCCGCAGGTCGCGGCGGCATCCCCGGTGCTCATGGTCACGGAACTGCCCGGAGACCGCCTGGACGCCGATTCCCTTGACATCCTGCTGAGCGCATCCCAGAATTTCGATGCCGCCCTGATCGGGCCCGGCCTGGGCTCGGATGAGATGACAGTCAAAACCGCCATGGCGTTCCTGCGCTCCTGCAGGATCCCCGCGGTCATAGACGCCGACGGGATAGCGGCGGCCAAAGGCCTGACGTTCAGGAATCCCGCTGTCATCACCCCCCACGGCAGAGAGTTCTCGAAGCTCTCCGACGGAAAGAGCCCGGAGGAGACCGCTTCGGAGATGAAAGCTGTCATACTCAGGAAGGGAAAAGAAGATCTGATCACCGACGGAACCAGGACGCGCCTCAACGCTACGGGGACCCCGGCGATGACCGGCGCAGGGACCGGAGACGTTCTGGCAGGCGCGGTCGCTGGGCTTCTGGCCAAGGGGATGGATCCCTTCGACGCCGCCTGCCTCGGAGCTTACATCTGCGGCAAAGCCGGCGAGAAGGCGTTCGAGACAAAATCCTACGGGCTCATAGCGACCGACGTCATAGACTGCATCCCTTCGATCCTGAGCGAATACCTGACATGACACCGATGCAGCCGGTCTGCGGCGTCCCGGCGCTGAACATCGGCAATTGCATGGTGATAGGCGACCTCCACATAGGCGTGGAATCCCATATGCGCGCAAAGGGGTTCCATCTGGTGTCCCACACGGGAGACATGCTGGATTCCATTCTGGAAGCGGCGGACGACTGCATAAACAGGCTGGCGGTCATCGGAGACGTCAAGGATTCGGTGCCTGGATCCACCAAACAGGAATACGCCGAGATCCCGGATTTCTTCGAGAAACTATTCGAGCGCTTCGACGTGATAGATGTTGTCCGCGGGAACCATGACACCGGCATAGAGGAATTCCTTCCGGGCCGCGTCAAGGTCCGCCCGGCCGCCGGCCTCCGCATAGGCGACGTGGGGCTGATCCACGGGCACAGATGGCCGTCCCAGGAGGTCATGGCCGCCAGGACGCTGGTGATGGCACACAACCATCCCGCGGTGATGTTCGTCGACGGCATAGGGAAGATAATGACCGAGCCATGCTGGATAAGAGGGAAATTCAGGGAGAGATCCAGCGAGGCCTATCCAGTCCTGCCGGAGGATTTCATAGTTGTGCCTGCGTTCAACAGGATGCTGGGGGGATCGCCGATGAATTCCGAGGACACGGAGCCCATCGGGCCCATACTCGGCAGCGATCTCGTCGATTTCGACGGCTCCCGCTTCTACCTCCTGGACGGGGTGGATCTGGGCAGGCGCTCGGACCTCATGGTGAAGAAGGTACGCCGCGGGCGGCCCAGGTTCCGAGATCGTCCGCATACCGGGGATTCTGACCCACCCCTTTGTTTCCACTGGAAACTCATCGGTTATAAGATTCCAAACTTAATTGGTACTGAATGTATCAAATAATCGCTATGGCCGATGAATTCAGCAGAAATCTATGAAATCTGATATAAAATATAAGATGAGGGGTTTCCCCCTCTGTTTTCCGCTCAGTTGCGGGTGATGGTGTCGTAGACGGTTCCGTCGGCGTTCCTGATCTCGGCGGTCAGAGGCATCTGGCCGGGGAGGCTGTGGGTAGCGCAGGAGTTGCAGGGGTCGTAAGCCCTGAAGGCCATCTCGCACATGTTGAGGAGACCGGGGGAGACCTCGAAGTTGTGGATGAGGGCTTTCGCGACTTTGGCGACGTCCATGCAGATGGGACCG
>JAEEJP010000082.1 GCA_016281925.1 Methanomassiliicoccaceae archaeon | reverse complement strand
TCTATGGGGGCCGTGCCGAACTGCTTCTGCAGCCTGTCGTAATCTATGTCGCCGGTGACTTCCCACGGCGTGACCTTGAAATCCTCAGCCATATGGGACGGCGATGGCGGAATATGATATAATATTAAAGCAAGGGAAGGCTAAGGAGCAATCAGATAATTAATGCCGAACACCCAATTGGAACTTATATCTATATAGTAAACCGATGGCGGCGCATGGATTATTCATTCCGCGCCTCCCTGCTGCCGGCGGCAGGGATCATCATATTGGCCGCGACGATTCTGGTCGCCTTCGCAGGGGCGGAGGCGGACGCCGAGCAAGGGACCGTAGGGGACGGCCTCTCCTGGTCCTTAGAGAACGGGACGCTGACCGTGTCCGGAGAGGGGCCGATGGAGACCCCGGGGGTCACGTTCTCCGCCCCATGGGAGAGCCTCAAACCCTCCATAAGATCCGTCGTGATATCCGACGGGGTCACCACGATAGGCGCCAAGGCCTTCTACGGCTGCCCAGCGCTGAAGACCGCCGACCTAGGAGAAGTCACCAAGATAGGCACGAAGGCGTTCGCCAAGTCCGGGCTGGAGAGCGTGGACATGGGCTCTTCGCTGAAAACGATAGGACAGTACGCGTTCTACCAGACGGGCCTGAAGGTCATCAAAATTCCGTACGGGACGAAGACCATAGGGGCGAGCGCGTTCAGCGGCCTGTCCCCTTCCAAGATAGACATTCCAGTGACGGTGAAGACGATAGTGGACAAGGCCTTCTACAAGATGAAGTTCCTGGACATGGACGGGAGGACCGTCCTCTCCACCGTTCCGGACGACCTGAAAGGACGCGTGTTCGACCGTGTCGGATCCTCTTACATCAGCCGCATCCCCGTCGGGTTCGAGTTCGAGGTCAGGGACCTGCAATACTCCGTCGTGAGCGCAGATCCCTTCGAGGCCGAGGTCATCGGCGGCTCGGCGTCGCTGACGTCGCTGACGGTCCCGCTGACCACGAGATACGATGACAACGTCTTCAGCGTGGTCTCCATCGGAGACAAGGCGTTCTACCAGCGCACGAACCTCGAGAGCGTGAACCTTGGAACCGTCGTCAAGATCGGCTCCAAGGCCTTCGCCAGCTCCGGCGTGAAGACCGTGAACCTGGGGATATCGCTGGAGACGATAGGGCAGTACGCGTTCTACAAGTGCCCCCTGACGTCGCTCGTCATCCCCGACGGCGTGAAATCCATAGGGGCGAGCACGTTCAGCGGATGCACGTCCATAAGCGACCTGACCGTCCCTGACTCCGTCGAAAGCATGGGGACCAACGCGTTCAGCGGCCTGAAGTTCGTGGGCACCGACGGCAAGTCGATATCATACCTCTCTGACAAGTTCCTCGGACACCGTTACACTGGAAGCAAGACGCTGACCATGGTGAAGGACGTCAAGGTCGGAGACAAGTTCGAATCCGACGGCCTCAGATACCAGGTGACGTCCTTGGAGCCGTATCACATGGAGGCGTCGCTTCTCGGATTCGTGTCCGGATTCTCCGCGGACGACCTGAAGATCGACGAGTCGGTCATGTTCGAAAGGCACAAGTTCGCCGTGACATCGATCGCCTCCAAGGCGTTCATGGGAAACGCGTCGATTGAGAGCGTCTACATCCCTGGAAGCGTCGCATCCATAGGCATGAAGGCGTTCGCCAACTGCCCCTCGCTGTCTCAAGTGAAGGTCTGCGACGGGAGCGACAGCATAGGGAGCTACGCGTTCTACGGCTGCAAGAACGTAGAGAGCATGAAGCTCCCGTCTACCTTGGCGAGCATCGGCTCCCAGGCCCTGAACGGATTCTCCTTCTACGACCTGAACGGATCGAAGCTCTCTGCCACGGCATCCGCACTGGCCGGGAAGGCGTTCTCTGGATCCGGATCATCCCTGAACGAGCTGATGGAGGCGTCGTTCCTGTTCTGCGACAACTTCGAGAACGACGGGTTCGTGGCCTCCGACCAATACACGACCACTCCCGAAGTCATCGTTCCCGGGATCTGGGTCCACGGATACGGGGCGGACTTCGAAGGCGCCCTCGTCGACGCCTGCGGCTCCCTCGGCATGGACGTGGAGTTCGGGGACGACGGACGCATATGCGAGATCGGGAACGTGGTCGACGGCAACGTGTTCATCCAGCAGTGGGAAGGGGATTGGACGTATCTGAACGGAGATGAATACCTCGGAATCTACGACATCGACCTGTCCGGATTCCCCGAAGGGGAGAGGTTCTTCGCGATAGTGCACGGCGGCGCATCGGCCGGCGGGGATGCCCCCGAGCCGAACATGGATCCGGACGAGATCACGTGGTACTTCGAAGACTGCATCCAACGCGACAGGGACGGAGTGGAGGTCCTCTTCTACATCGGGGACAACTTCCTGTATTCCGAGTTGGACTCGGACATCAGCGACACCGACCCTCTCACTCTGCTTGTGGAAGGAGTCTGGATGAAGGGATACGCCGAACCCGGAAAGAGGGCCCAGTTCGCCTTCATAGAGGCCTGCGACGCCATAGGGTACACCCATGAGATAAAAACGACCGCCCAGCTCGAATGCTGGATAGAGGAGATAAACGGCGTAGTGGACGGGAACCTCCTGCAGGCGTCATGGGACCCGGACGTAGAAAGCTGGACCCAGGACTATTGGCTGGGGAACACGGAAGCGCACGAGGGCCTGACGATGTGCGTGATCCACGGAGGATGGGGAGGCGGGGCCGACATCCCCCCTTACCCCGAAGCCACCCCCAGGTCCATGATCTGGGCCTATTGAAACGCGGTCCGGCGTCGACATGGCGCCGGATCCCACCCTTTCATAGCAACGTATTAACATCGAACGCGCATTCCCCGCAACATGTGGAAGATACTCGGCGAGGACGCGATTTACATCGACATCCCCGAGACGTGGAAGAGGCGCATGATCTCTCTCGCGGGCGAGGGCGAGAAGCCGGAGAAGTTCAAGAAGATCGTAGGGGAGTCCGAGGTCACCTACATGCTCAACGGCACCACAGAGGAGCATACTTTCTTCATAAGGCTCTCGGACGACGTCACCCCGGAGGAGATCCAGGGCTTGGCCGACGTCACGCTGGACATACTGAAGAACTCCGAGCACCCCTGCATAGAAGTCGAAGGCCAGATGCAGAAGTATCAGGTCATAATCACGAACTACCACGAGCCGGAGATCATAGGCCTCAACAAGACCCCTGGCATGTCGTCGGGGGCGGTGTTCATGCCCATAATCAAGGGTCTCGACTCCCCCGGCAGGGAGAACATGAACTCCATGCGCGAAAACCTGTGGCGATCGCTCCTTCTCCGCCCAGGCCTCTATGGTCACGTTGGCCTTGTCGCCGCGGTAGACGCCGACGAACAGCCCCATGGTCGAGAACCCCTTGGTGCTGAACGGGCCCAGCGTGCCCTTGGTCATCCTGTCCCTGTGGCCGGCGGCGGAGTTGTCCTCGTTGGCGACCGCCACGTCCACTGGGGCGTCCG
>JAEEJP010000081.1 GCA_016281925.1 Methanomassiliicoccaceae archaeon | reverse complement strand
TCGGTGATCTGGATCTGGGCGTCGAACTCGGTCTTCTTGACCTCGAGGGGGCAGGAGAACAGAGCGATCTTGGCGTTCTCGACGTGGGAAGGCATCCTGGAGTGGACTTTCTCTTTGTCGATGACGACTCCTTCGACCAGCTTGGTGTCGGCGATGACGCCTCCGACTTTCTTCTGGATGCGGATGTTCTTGACGTCGACCTTTCCGTCTTCGGCGACGGCTTTGCAGGCTTTGACGACGATGCATGCCAGGGAATCCTCCTCTTCTCCGACGGATTTCCCGGTCAGAGCGGTCTTGGCGACGCGGCAGAGGATCTTGTTGTCGTTGGCGGGGACGGCGATGTCTCCGAGGATCTCAACGGCTTTCTCGGAGGCCATCTTGTATCCGTTGGTGATGACGGTGGGGTGGACGTTGGCGTCGATGAGCTCTTCGGACTGTTTGAGAAGCTCCCCGGCCAGGATGACGGATGTGGTGGTTCCATCGCCGCACTCGGTGTCCTGGGTCTTGGCGACCTCGACGACCATCTTGGCGGCGGGGTGCTGGACGTCGATCTCCTTCAGGATCGTGACTCCGTCGTTGGTGATGACGACGTCTCCGATGGTGTTCACAAGCATCTTGTCCATTCCCTTGGGGCCGAGAGTCGACCTGACCGCGTCTGCGACGGCTTTCGCGGCGGAAATGTTGTTGAACTGGGCTTCTTTGTCTTTGCTCCTCTCAGTGCCCTCTTTGAGCACAATGACGGGCTGGTTTCCGTTTCCGTACATATTCAATGCACCTTATGTGGCGGGATACAATATTCCTTCTATATAAACTATTTCTCAAATTCTCACAAATACCGGACTTTGAAGCTCATCACAACCATTCGGACGGACTTCCAGTAGATACTCCTTAAATTATGATGCTATTCCGGTTCCCATGGACAGGGATTCCATAAGAGCGGCGGCCGCCAAGGTGATGGACAAGCTGTTCGCCAGCATCACCATCCTTATGGCCATCGCGATGATGGCGTATTCCGCCGCGGAAATATATCAGAGCATCGACGTCATCGGGGCCGTCCGCTGCGCGGTGTTCTACGGCATCCCATTTGTCTGCGGGCTTCTGATAATTCTGGACAGACATCGCAGCGTCTTTTTTGCGGTGGGCATGTTTGCCATATCGATCGGCTTCTCCAGATTCATCAGATATGGGGAGGCCGTCATAACCAACAGCGGGAGCAGTCCCACAGATGTCATCCTGTTCTACGGGCAGCTCATCCTCACTGTTCTTGCGCTGAACATGATGTATTCAGGATACAGATATATGCACCGCAATTCCCGCTCGATAACTTACATCATTCTTTCGGCATTGCTGTTCGCCGCGATCTTATTGGGCGAGATATTGAACGGCTTCAGGTCGTTCACCGACCCAGTATTGTTTTTCGAGCATTACATCAAGTCGATCGCCAGGTTTTTCATGTATCTCGTTTACGTCGGGCTGGTCTGGTCCGAAGCGGTCAGAAAATCAACCGATCTTGCGAGGATGGAGGACTCTCTGGCCGCTCTGAGGATCGATGTCAATGTCGGCCCGGACATGTCCATGCGCAAGGAAGCCGCGGACAGATTTGTAGGCTTCGTCAGGGGCGAGGTGCCCGGCGACCTCCCGGTATCGGGCCCCGTGGTTTCGAGGACCGCCGTCAGAGCCAATGACGGGATGGTCTGGGTGCTATGCAATCTTGAGAGATGGTCCGACGGCGGCATATACATGACCGTCAGCCGCTCCGATTCCGGTTCCCAGATAGATCCGACGGTATTCCCGGTGAAAGAAGCTTCTTTCGAGGAGGGGAGCATCGTTGTGAGATACCGCGGCGGAAGGACAGGCAGATTCAGGATCAGGGAAAGGTACGAAGACGATATCGCAGTGAAGGGGGCCTTCGAATGATCCCGCCGAAAACCTTGAAGGGACTGTTCCTTTCGGTCTCCATGGTCATCACAGCGGCGGCGTTCTGGATAGGGGATGGCAGCGGCATGATGTGGGATCCCGTCGAAGTCTTCTGCGCGTTTCTGATGGTCGCAGGCGCGCTCTGCGTCGCCCGCATATCCAAAGACAGCCTCAGGGACGCTCTGGCAGTATCTTCTATGATAATAGGCGTTTACCTGGTGCTGAAATCCATATCCGGGTTCGAATTAGATGACAATTCGATGTTCATGCTGGACCTGGGTCTTTCCATATCGGGATTGGCGGTGATCTTCTTCGGGTTCGCGCTGTTCGCAGGGGTCGAATACAACGTCCTCAGGATCCGCTTCCTTTCATCTGCCGTGCTGGCGGTTGTCCTGATGTATCTTTTTTCGCAATTCACGATGAACCCCGACATCGTCAGCTGGTTTTCGGATTCGTATATGCCCATCATCGTCGGGATCCAGTCGCTTTCGATCCTTATAGTCTCCTTGGAACGTACGCTGGGCGCATACGGGACGATGGATAGCATCGAAGCATCGATGGGTTCTCTCTCAGAAAGGATGCTTACCATGTCGGATGCGTATGTTCTGAGGGAGGACGCAGAAAGGCTGGCCTCTGCCTTAGGGAAAGATGGCTCGGCGGAAACGGCGACTCTCAGAAGCTGTTCATTCGGCAGCAGAAGAATCCGCGCGTCATCCGCGGATGGGCATGCCTCCGTAGACATAATCCCGGTCGACAGCGTTTATGACGATCCTATCGTGTCCATGGAATCGGTGTCCGCTTCTCTTTCCGAAAAGGAGATCGTTTTCTATGGGGTCGATGGCCGCAGGATAAGGCTTTTGGTGTTCGACGGGATACAGGAGGATCCTGCTAATCCGAAGATCCTCGGCAGAGAGCTGGATCCGCGCAATCTCGGCTCATGGATAAGAGGCAAACTGGAAAGGGGCAATTCAGATGTCGGACTCCGGAAAACGAATTAATCTCCTATGGGCATCTCCTGCCGATGCTCATAGAATTCTCGGTCCGCAACTTCGGGCCCTTCAAGGATGTCGCGGCCATGTCCCTCGTTCCAGGCACTCCGGACGAGCATCCCGGGAACGTATTGGATTCGGAGGCTTCGGAGCAGGGTGTTCTCGGATCCGCATTCGTATACGGCCCAAACGGATCCGGCAAGACTTCGCTTCTTGACGGGCTCCGCATCATCAAGTTCGTTCTCAGCGGCGGAGTCCCTCCAGGTTCTCTGGCCAATCCCTGCGTCCTGGGTTCCGGCGGTCCGTCGGAATTCTCGGTGACCGTTGCCGGCCGCTATTTCCCTTATACTTATTCCGTGGAGGTTTCGGGGCGCGGCATCGAGTCCGAATCATTGTACCAATATGCTACCGGCCGTCGCTCGATGGTGTTCGTCCGCTCCGGAAACGAATTCAGATTCGGCAAAGGGGCGGTGAGAGGCCACGGCACGCCGTCCATAAGCTCTACCGACGCATATCTGCCAGTGGCCGCAGGCATGGGGGATCCGTCGTGCTCCGAGACTCTGGCGGAGATTGGCAGGATCCTCATCTGCGGAGAGGATTCAGCGAGGAAGATCGGAATCTGGGATTCGGATTCGGAATTGAAAACTATAGTCTTACGCGCGCTCCGCATCTGTGACACGGGCATAGTCGATATTTCAGACAGTTCCGTCACGCATGAATGCGGAGGCAGAACGTTCTCCATTCCGGCGGGATCGGAATCGGAAAGCGTGAAAGCGCTCCTGAGGCTGATTCCCAGCGTCTGCGAAGCTCTTGTCATGGGTAAGACTATAGTAATCAATAATATGTCCTGCCTCCACCCCAGGATCGTCCGCTGGATCATAGAGCAGTTCTCTTCGGATCGCAATCCCAATTCGGCTCAGCTCATAGCTTCTCTTTATGATACTTCCGCCATGGATCTCAAAAACCTTCTCAGGCGCGATCAGGTATATGTCCTGGACAGAGGAACCGGAGGGGCCTCGCGTCTTGCCAGGGTGACGGACATAGGCGGAATACGCAAGGATGCGGACCTTCAGAAATCATACTTCGGCTGGAAGCTGGGCGGGCTCCCGAAGATCAGCTCGTCTGAGCAGCTTCTGAGAAGATGACTATAGTCTATATCAGCACTATAGTGTTAGACAGGCCTTACGGCGGAGAGATGCGGATCACGCGGAGCCCTTTGCCAGAGCATTCGTCGGCTATCCTCTCCAGGGTCTCCGGGGAGATCGCAATCCCTCTCCTGCCCAGCGGATCGGCATCTGCCTGGCGCACCCGCAGATCCCCTGCGTAAACTGTCTCCGCCCCGGATTCCGCGAGCGCTTCGGCGAGCTCTTTTTCTTTTCCCCGGAGCATCGAAGTCACAGGGAACACCATCGCACTGACTTTCACGCCGTTTCCGGCCAGTTTTTTCATCGCTTCCAGGCGGGCTTCCGGAAGAGGCGCTCCGGGCTCGGCTATAAGCGATTCCTTCCTTCCCAGCGAAGTGACGGTTATCATGACCTCCGCTCCGATTTCGCGGAGTATCGGGGCATCCCTGGCTACGAGATCCGATTTGGTCATCACCGACACGGGGCATCCGCAGTTTTCCAGCGCATCCAGGCATCTGCGCGTAACCATGAACCTGCGCTCGGCATATTGGTACCCGTCGGAGCGGGATCCTATGCATATCCTCGATCCGCGGACTGCCGGCAGCTCTCTGGACAGCCTCTCAGGCATATTGGGGTGGACCCTCACGATCCTCCTCTGCGAGCGGTCCTCGCGTCCGGCGCGGTAGCAATAGACGCAGCCGTGCTCGCATCCTCCGTAAGGATCCAGCCCGTAATCGTATATCTGCGGAAGATCCGATGGATGAAGCGCCCTTCCGGATTCCGATATGCGGTATTCGCCCTCCCATTCGCCTTTGTCCGAGTCGAAATCCAGGAGGGTAGCATCGATAGAACTCATCCAGCCTCCTTTGGACTTTCCATTCTCTGAGCATGTCCGAGCGTTTCTTCCATTCGGTGCGCTTCAGATCCATGTAGCCGTCTATGTGGGGCCAAAGCCCCTCGAGGGTGTCTGATTCAATGGGATCGTAAAGCAGCGCCGCCCTGCAGTTCTCTCTGATGTTCCATACGCCCAGAGGTATGTTGTATCCGGGATGGATCTCCCTCATGACTATCACCCCGGCGCTGCGGCCTTCTTTCTCCAGCGCCTCGGCGACGGCCAGTCTCGCGGCGTAATAGCTCCCGCCCATCAGGGCATATTTCTTCTTGCCGTCGAAATGCTCCCCGTCGACCTCGAAATCGATTTTCGAGCTCACCTGGTTCCAGCTGGATTGGGGATACCAGGCCTCGATCATTTCGAACCGCCATGAGCTCGGGATCATGACGATCGCCCATCTGTTGTCCAGCTGGTTCCAGAAATAGACCCTGTATTTGTCAATCGTCTCGCTGTATTTTATGCGGTTGACGATGTCCTTCGAGATCATGTCGTCTACCGCGGTGATGCTCCATCTGGTCGGGACGAAGCGCCTGTTCTTCCCCACCCCCATGGTGCCCACCGAGAATGCCTTCTCTATCTCGGTCACGCGGGTTCCGGCGCGGTACGATGCCACCACGGCTTCCGCAGCCCTCATATCGGTGTCGTAGAAGCTGCGCTCCAGATTCCTTTCGAACCTTCCGTTGCCTACGCTGAGCGTCTCCATGCGGGCCGACGGGCCGAACGGCTGGACGGCATCGTCGAGGGCGGCTACCCCTTTGGGCCTGGATGCGAAGCTGGTCTCGACGTCAACCGGCCTCTCCATCATGGCAAGCTCCTGGACGTCGTCGACAATCCTGCCTGCCTTGGCGAAATCCTTGGCGTCTATCCTGTGCTTCCCGCGGACCAGCCTGAGTCTCATATCTACGATAGCTCCCTGGGACCGTCCCACCCATCTTTCGGGGAGATCCAGCAGCGATGTGTCGCCGAATTCCTGCGGGAGCAGCGGCCCTATGTCCACTTTGGGGTATCCGTATCTGCCGACGAACACCGACGGGGGGCTGCATCCGGCTATGTCCTTGGAATCCACCACCGGGAAGCTCCTCTGGCCGGAATAGAATTTGGCCATCAGCGGGCACTGGGACTTTCCGCAGAGGGCGCGGGAGCCCTTGCAGACGACGCACAGACCGCTTTTCACGGCGGAGCCGCCGGAATTGAAGGCCGCTTCGAAGTCCCCATCGGAAGCCATGGTGGCGCAATGTCGCTTCCATTATGTAAAACTGCCAGAGAATGGGGATGAAGCAGGCGACATTTGGGCGAAAGCCCTGCAAGGGGATGTCTCCTGCTTTATTCAGCTAAGAATCTATCGGATTATATAATTTGGGGTGCGGAAAGTCATTCCTGCGGGTCCGCGGCCCGGAGCGCGCCGTCTCCGTCCGGCTCATAATCAGGCACCAGGATCAGCCCGGTACCGAACAGTCTCTCGAAATCGCCTTTGATCTTCTCCATCCGCCAGATCTCCATGGAAGGGTCTTCGGAGCAGGCGAATCTGAGCATCACCGATCCGCCGGCGTTCTCCAGCGTAATCCCGCCTATCGATGAAGTCCTGTGCCTGTCCAGTATGTCCGCCATGCGCAGGAACATGGAGCACTGCCTGACCTCCAGCGATTCCTTCGGCGGCAGGCCTCTGAGGTTCCTGTCCTTGGGCCCAGGGAATTTTTTGTGGTGGAACCTGGCCATCAGGCCCATGTCTCTCAGCTCTGACGTGTCGAACCCGACCATATCCGAGTTCTCGATCATCATCTGGGAGAGGATGTGGTGGTCGCTGTAGTTCACTATCTCGCCTATGTCATGCAGGAACGCGGCGCAGGAGAGCAGATCCCTCATCTCATGGCGCATGCCGTGGAGGCCGATCGCCGCTGCCCCGTCGAAGATCTGCTCGGAATAATCCCTCACCGCAGAGGCATGACCGAGGTCGCATCCGCATCTGCGCGCCAGAGTAGCCACAGAGGCTTTCCGGACGTCGGAGAGCATCCCGCCTTTGGATAGGTGGTAGTCCGCCTGGAGGCCTTCTCTAAGCCCCAGCGGCGTGATCTCTATCCTGTCGATGCCGAATAGGAACATCAGCTCCTCGGCTATGGCGCCGCCGCCGATTATTATGTCGGCCCTGGCTTTCGCGAGGCCGCGGACATCCTCTCTCTTTTCCCCGTCCAGCCTGCAGAGGTATCTCATCAGGTCGCGGAGCTCACCGGCAGTCATGTACGAGGCGTCCCCGTCCGCCCTTCTGGCGGCGCACATTGCCGCCAGGGCGATTATCGTGCCCGAAGAGCCGTAAGCTTTGGTATAGCCGGTCTCCCGGACCATCCCGACGGCATGGTACGATCTTACGTCCACTTCCCTCAGCATCTGGTCGTAATCCTCTGGTCTGACTGTTCCGGATATGTCCATTCCAAGGCCGTATGCGAAACGGACGGCGCCGACGCTGAGGCTGTCGATGAAAAGGTTCCTGCCGTCTTCGGCTATGATTATCTCGGTGCTTCCCCCGCCGATGTCTATCGCCAGAGACCTTTCTGGCGGGCCTTCCGGGCCGAAGATGCCCAGCGAGATCAGCCTTGCCTCCTCGGCGCCGGGGATGATCCTGACCTCGGCGAAAGGCGAGATTGCTCTGGCGAGCTCGGTCCCGTCAGGAGCCTCGCGGGCGGCGCACGTGGCAACTGCTATGACATCCTCCGCGCCCATCACTCTGGACACCTTGGCGAATCTGGACGCTATCAGGGCGGCCTTCCTGATGGTCTCCCTGCCGATGATCCCGTCGGAATAGAGTCCTTTCCCAAGGCGGATCATCTCCTTGTCCTGGAACACCGCCTTCCCTGAGGTCCCGCCGTAGTATCTGACCACCGAGAGGTGTATTGAATTCGTGCCTATGTCTATGAACCCAACCGTCTCATCGCTCTGCGGATCCATGCCACGATCCCCTGTGCTTGATGAACCATTCCTGGGATCTGAGCTTCTTCTCGCCCTCCCCGCGCTCCACAGGGACGTAGCTCCCGTCCGGCAGGAGTTTCTTGGCCTTCACGTTGTCCGCGAGATGTATCCTAAGGATGCAGTCCCTGACGGTCGCGAGCATATCTCTGTCCAGCACCGGGAACAGGACTTCGACCCTGGCGAGGAGGTTGCGGGGCATCATGTCAGACGATCCCATGTACATCTCCGGTTCGCCCCCGTTCTCGAAGTAGTATATCCTGGAATGCTCCAGGAATCTGTCGACGATGCTGGTCACGCGTATGTTCTCGGAGATCCCTGGGATGCCGGGTCTCAGGCAGCAGAGCCCTCTGATGTTCAGGTCTATTCTCACCCCTGCGATGGACGCCTTGTACAGCGAGGCGATGATGTCCGAATCGATCAGCCCGTTGGCTTTCATGGCGATGTATCCGCCCCCCTTCTCTTTATGGACGGAGATTTCGCGGTCTATCTTCGCTATCAGCGAATCCTTCAGCGTCAGCGGGGCGACAAGCAGGTGTTTGTACATCCTCGGGCCGAAGAATCCTGTGAGGGCGTTGAACAGTTCCCCGACGTCTTCCCCTATATCCTGGTTCGCAGTCAGGAACGAAATGTCGCCGTATTGCTTGGCGGTCGATGTGTTGTAGTTGCCCGAGCTCATGTGGGTGTATCTGACCAGCTTGCTGCCTTCCAGACGGACGACCTGCAGCAGTTTGGAATGCACTTTCAGATCCAGAGGCCCGAAGACAACATGCACGCCGATCTTCTCGAGCTCTTTGGCCCAGCGTATGTTGTTCGATTCGTCGAATTTGGCGCGGAGCTCCATCAGAACTGATACTGTTTTCCCGTTCTCTCTCGCCCTTATGAGGGCGCGCACCAGCGAAGGGTCCTTCCCTATCCTGTACAGGCATATCTTGATGCTCTGGACGGTGGGGTCCTCCGCGGCCTGCGCTACGAAGCGGACGATGGTGCCGAACGATTCGTACGGATGGAACAGGATCCAGTCCCTGCGCTTTATGGCCGCGAATATGTCGTTCCCTTCGGCCAGCTCCGGCGGGACATACGGTTCGAACGTCTTGTCCTTGAGCTTCGGATAGTTCATCCCTGCGATCTCCCAGAGATCCACCAGCATCACGAAATCGGATTTGTGGACCTGGATCTCCGAAAGCTTCAGGTTCTTGGCGAACAGCCGGGTCATATCGTCCGGCATCGATTTTTCGGCGACCATCCTAACCGGGAATCCTATCCCCCTGTCTTCGATGGCATCCTCGACCGAGGTCATGAAGTCGCAGGCCTCGTCGATGGTGACCTTGACGTCCGCATTGCGGGTGACCCTGAATGTGTACGCCCCCTCGATCTCCTTGTCCGGGAAGAGGGCGGAGATGTGGCTCTCTATTATGTCCTCCAGCATCACCAGCGTGGTCCCTTTGGAGGACGGGACCTCTATGAACCTGGGCAGGACGCCGATAGGGACTTTGACCCTGGCATAATGCTGGCCGTTGGGATCGGACAGTTTCACCGCGATGTTCAGGGAATTGTTGGATATGAACGGGAACGGATGGGACACGTCGAGAGCGAGAGGGGTGAGCAGGGGATGGATCCTCTCCCTGTAGAACCAGGACACCCAGGCCATCTGGTCGGTGACGAGGTCGTCCACCTTTGCTATCCTGATGCCCGCCTCGGACAGGGCCTGCCTGATGTCGTCCCAGCATTTGGCGTATCTGTTCACCAGCTCCTGGACGGTCTTCGAGATGGATTCCAGCAGCAGGTTCCTGTTGATGCCCAGATAATCCGGGCCTGGGATGGGGGTCTTGGATATGATGCCGGGGACGCGGATCATGAAGAACTCGTCCATGTTCCCGCAGCATATCGCAATGAATTTGACTCTCTCCAGCACGGGGTTCGACGCATCCTCGGCCTGTTCAAGGCATCTCCTGTTGAACTCCAGCCAGGACAGCTCTCTGTTGATGTAGTATTTCTCGTCGTAGAGGTCCGGACCCGGTTCCTCCTGGTTCCCGGGCATCTCAATCTTCCTCTCTGTTCCTTATCCTGACGGATTCGCAGTGGGCGTGGAGGCCCTCGGCGGTGGATATGGTCTCTATGGTCTTCGCGATGGCGGCGAGGCCTTCCCTGGACATGTACTGGACGGTGGAGGTCTTCATGAAGTGGGCGACGTTCAGCCCGGAGGAGACGGCGGCGTGACCGGCGGTGGGCAGGACGTGGTTGGTTCCGGAAGCGTAATCCCCGGCGGCGACGGGGGTGTACGGGCCGACGAAGATGGATCCTGCATTCCTGACCTTGCCGAGGGCGTCAAGAGGATCGCGGACCTGTATCGACAGGTGCTCCGGCGCGATTCCGTTCATGACCTCGATGGCGAGGTCCAGATCGTCGCATACGATATATCCGGAATTGCCCATGGCTTTGGTGATGATCTCCCTTCTGGGGGTCTCCATGATCATCTTTTCCATGTGTTTCCAGGCTTTGTCAGGGAGGGTGCTGTCGGTGGTGACGAGCAGGCAGGCGGAGGAGGGGTCGTGCTCAGCCTGGGCGACCAGCTCGGAGGCCACGAGCTCCGGATCGGCCGAGGAATCCGCCAGGACCGCGACTTCGCTCGGCCCGGCCGGGAAGTCGATCTCCACTTTGTCCCTGAGCATCATCTTGGCGCCCGTCACGAAGACGTTTCCGGGCCCGACTATCTTCTGGACAGGCTCTATGCTTTCGGTGCCCAGGGCCATAGCAGCTATCGCCTGGGCTCCCCCGAAGAACTAGATCTCGTCGGCCCCAGCTATGTCGGCCGCGACCAGAGTGATCGGATTGGGGTTCGGAGGGGTGCAGAAGATGACTTCGTCGACTCCGGCGACCTTCGCCGGGATCACGGTCATCAGGACCGTGCTGGGATAGGAGGCGCGGCCTCCCGGGACATAGCATCCGATCCTCTCAAGAGGGGTGGACTTGACCCCGAGCGTTATCCCCGGCTCGACCTCCCTCAGCCACATGTCGGCCGGCTTCTGCATCTCGTGGAAGCGCTGGATGTTGTAGGCCGCGTTCTCGAGCTCGTCTACGACGTCCTGAGGCACTTTTTCGTATGCGGACTCGATGTCTTCCCGCGTCGCCTCCACGGATTCGAGCATGACTTTGTCGAACTTCTCCGCGAGCTCTATGAGGGCCTGGTCCCCTTTTTCGCGGACCATCTCGATGATTTCGCGGACGGTGTCGGCAACCTGGCCGACTTTGGATTCGCGGTTGGCCTTCCAAAAATCCTCGTCTACTTCCTTCCATTTCGCTGGTTTTCCTGCGGAATCCGATTTTTCGCTGCTCATGCGCTCTTAATAGTAGAGAAGGACTTAATCCTTAGGTAGGAAACAGTATCCGCTATCGCATCCATGAACAACTGTTATAACGAATACCGCCATCATCAGCGCGCATGAGGGTCATAATCATAGGCGCAGGCGATGTGGGGTACGTTTCCGCGGAGACCATAGCGGGCATCCATGACGTCCTCGTCATAGACAGCGATTCCTCAAAGGCCGAACTTGCGAAGAACAATCTTAATGTCTCCGTTCTCCACGAGGACGGAACCAATCCGCGGGTGCTCAGAGACGCTATCGTCAAGCACAGGGCGGAGGCGGTCGTATCCACTCTCAAAGACGATGCAGTCAATCTGTTCTTATGCACCACCGCCAAAAGGATCGACAAGAACATTCTCACGATAGCTTCCATCAACAATCCCGATTATCTTATGGACCTGGGCGGAGACAGGCCCCTCGATGCCGACAGGGTGATGTCGCCCGAGATGAGGACCGCCGAGAAGATGTTCAAGATAGCGGTCCTGGAGAACGCCACGGAATACGAGTACGTGGATCATCTCGGCATGGGCGCCGCGGTCTTCGCCGTGAAATCCGGCAGCCCCGTAATCAGCAAAGTCGTCCTGGAACTGGCTATACCGCCCGACTGCACGATTTTCGGGATTTACCGCTCCGGAAACCTCGAGCTGGACGTCGATATGATGGAGATACGCGTCGGCGACGGCATATGCGTGGCCGGAACCGAGAAAAGTCTCGAAGAATTCAACGAATTCCTGGGCATCAGGCAGAAAGCCGTCGAATTCGCCATCCTCGGAGGTTCCATCGTCGGTGCCAACATAGCCAAGATGCTTCTCAGCAGGCCGGGCACCAAAAGATTGGTGACGATAATCGAGCACAACCCCGAGAGGTGCAGGGAACTGACGAAGATAGTCCCGGAAGCGCTGGTCCTCAGGGAGGATTACAAGGATCCCAGGGTCCAGAGGAACGAGGATCTCTTCAAAGCCGACTGCCTGATCGTGACGTCCGGATCCGATGACACCAACCTGCTGATGAGCATGTCGGCCTCGAAACACCATTCCGAGAAGGTCATAACCAGGTATTTCAAGCCGGAATACAAGGAAATATTCGCCTACACAAATCTGGACACCATCATCGGTTTCTACCGCATCATCTCCAACGAAATCACCAAATGCATACTGCCGGACGAGGTCGCCCTCATGAGGATGAAGAATTACTCCGAACTGTTCTTCACCGTCGATGTCAGCAAGGCTCCCAATTTCCGCAACAGATTCCTTGGGGACGTCCACATAGCCAAGAACGCCAAGGTCATAGCTCTTCTGCGCGACGGGGGGCTCGTCTTCCCGGAGCTGGACACCATGCTTCTGGACGGCGACAAGATGATAGTGTTCACCACTACGGCAAACGAATCCGAGCTGAAGAAGACCTTCGGGAAAATATCCCTCCCGGAGATGTGAAACCGTGCTGAGACTGGATCTCAAAGATTATGCCGTATGGTCCAGCACCACGGTGAAGTACCTCGGGTGGATAGAGTTCATGCTGGGGCTGTGCCTTCTGCTTCCGGCGGGCCTGGCGGCGATCCTCGGGGAGGATTATGCTCCTTTCCTGGTGCCGGTCCCCATCCTCGTTGCTTCGGGGGCGATGCAGTTCATCCTGTTCCGCGATTCCGAGAATTTCAAGCCCGTCAACAGCATTCTGATGATAGGCCTCGCTTGGGGTATGCTGTTCATCATCGGGATGGTGCCGTATGCGCTGTCGGGCCTATCGGTTCTGGATTCGCTTTTCGAATCCGTGAGCGGATTCACCACCACAGGCGCGACCATCATCCCGGATTCGACGGCTATGCCGGTGTCTCTGATGGTGTGGAGATCCTTCACACAGTGGATCGGAGGTATCACCGTCATTCTGGTGTTCATGTACATGATGCCTATGCTGGGCATCGGTCGCGCGGTCCTCATCAACGAGCTGGCCGGATCCAGCTCCACCGATTATACCGTCAAGCTCCAGAAAGCGGCGAACTCGTTCATACTGGTCTATTCGATCTTCACCATAGTCAATTATCTGATAATCATAGCCCTCGGGGTCGACCCGGTGGATTCGCTCTGCCTTACTTTCGCGACAATATCTACCGGCGGATTCCTGAACACCACGGACAGCCTGGCGAGCTATTCGGCGGCCGTGAAGATCGTCACAGCCGTCTTCATGTTCCTCGGAGGAGTGAATTTCTATCTCCACTACAACGCCATAGTCCGCATGCAGAGGAACGTCTACAGGAGGAGCTCGGAATTCAAGTTCAATGTCGTGTGGTTCCTTCTGGCCGCCGCGGTGTTCTTCATCATGATGCTCCTGAACACCGACGTATCCGAATGGGAGGACAACGAATTCATCGACATGCTCGGAACTTCGATGTTCTCCGTGGTATCCATGGGGACCAGCACCGGGGTTACGCTGGGCGACGTGTCCGCTTTCCCAGCCCAATGTGTCACGATACTGCTGGTGGTCGGATTCATCGGCGCGTCGTCGGGATCCACCAGCGGAGGGATAAAAATCGGGAGGCTGAACGTCATCTATCAGTACATGAGGGTGACGATAGGCAGGACGCTGCACCCCAACGCGGTGAGGGACGTCAGGGTGGACGATCAGATCCTCGACCATCCCGCGGTCCTCTCCGCTTTCTCGATCATGATGCTGTTCATGTTCACCATGATAGTCGGGTCCGTGATCATCATGATGTCCGGCTACAGCATACTGGATTCCGTCAACGTATCCATAGCGATGGTCGGCAATCTGGGCACCGCATTCGGCGATTTCGGCCCCAACGGAAGCTTCTGCGACCTGGACAGCATAACCAAAGCGATAATGATGCTGCTGATGTGGATAGGCCGTCTGGAGATTCTCACGGCCCTGGTGTTCTTCTCCCCTTCGTTCTGGAAGGAGCTCTGGACCCGCCATTCAAGGAAGTCCAGATGGAACAGGGGCGCCAACCAATGAGGTCAGCTTCTGAGGTCGCAATACGACAGTATGTTCAGGGCAGCCCTGTTCCCGGGAGCGATCTCGTTTATCGCCCCGGCGACGATGCGTGCCTTGTCAGTCTCCCCGTTCTCGGCGAGGCTGAGCCCGAGCGTCTCCATCGCACCTATGTGGGCATGGTCCATATTGACCGCTCTGGACGCGTATGCGCCGGCGGATTTGGAGTTTCCGGCGACCCACATGGCATAGGCCGCCAGGGCGTAGGAATCGGCGGTCTTCTCTTTTAGGTTGGCGCGGACGTATCTGATCGCTTCCTTCTGTTTGCCAGCGGATATCAGGGAGGATACGTAAGCCACTCCCGCGCCGTAATCGCCGGGGAACTCCCCGATCAGCTTCGTGGACACGGAGATGGCCGCCGCATGCTCGCCGAGGGAGCTGAGCGTCCCGGCCATGAGGCATCTGTCGGAGACAGTGGGCTCCGAGATGGATTCTAGGCAGGACAGGGCGGATTCGTATTCTTCCATGTCAGACAGGGATTCGGCCGATGCCCTGAGGACTCTGTCCGTCTTCCCGATGCCTTTGAGCATGCCATAAGCGTTGGACGGGAACCCGAGGCTCCTCAATGCCATGGCGACCTGAAGCTTCGTTTCGTCGTCCGACGAGGTCCTTTCGGCGATGGAGATCAGCTCTTTCATGATGGATCTGTCCCCTATCGCCGCCATCAGGGAGATGCATTTGACGGCAGTGAAAGGGTCGCCGCTTTCTTCGGCGATGGCTCTGATCTTCGCCGGGACTTCGGACAGCCGCCCCTGCGCTATGTCTCCGCGTACGGCCGCGAATTCCGCCTCTGTATCCATGGCACCGCATCGGCGAGCCTGAAATAACCTTATCGCCAGGAGGCCGGGGGCATCCAATAAATAAACGCATGACGATGGCGCGGCGGTCATATGATCATAAAATCGCTCTACATCAGCGGACTGTTCAACCAGTTCGATTACACGCTGAATCTGTGCGACGGACTTACATTCATCCATGCCCAGAACGGGTTCGGGAAAAGCACGATCATGCGCATGGTTTATGCCGCTATGAAGGGCGACGTGAGATATCTTTCCGAAACTCCCTTTGACAGGCTGGACATAGGATTCTCGGACGGCACCAACCTGATAATCGAGAACGATTCCGGGGAGCTGCTCATCCAGATGCAGAAGAACGAGCTCGAGACGGAGATCACCCCCGAAGAGATGGCCGAGATAGGAGACGTCACCTACATACCTCCGGATAGGCTGGTAATCAAGAAGAAGGACGGCCATCTGGCGCCCGCCCTCGAGACCTATGCCCAGGAGCTTTACGAGCGCATCAGATATTCGCGCGAGCATTCCGAGCTTGCCCCGTATTCCGGCGCCCGGAAAGAGATGACCGACGGGGAGCTCGAATTCTGGTGCAAAGACCTGAAGGCGAAGCTCGATTTCATCGGAGACGCGGGATTCGAGCCCGACATCCCCGCGGGATACAGATTCCCCCCGTCCAGATACGAGCTGATGAATTACAGGAAAGATTACGAGGATCTCGCCTATTCCATATCCGAATACGTCGAGAAGAACTACATCCTGGCGGAATCCATAGTGATCTACAAGGATCTCATCAACGAATTCTTCATCAACAAGACCTTGGACATCCTGGAGAACGGGAAGATCTCGGTGACCATGGACTGCGGGGGAGCTCTCCAGCTTTCCAGGCTGTCTTCCGGCGAGAAGCAGATAATGATCATGCTCTACACGATACTCTTCCATGCCGAGCCGGGCTCCGCTGTGATAATCGACGAGCCGGAGATATCGCTCCACGTTGTGTGGCAGCAGAAGCTCGGCGCGATATTCTCGGACATCTGCAAGGTCAGAGGCCTCCAGATAATCGCGGCCACCCATTCCCCGCAGGTCATCCACGACCTGTGGGACAACGCCAGGGAGATGAAGCCTGACAATGCGCGAGAGCCTCGGATGCAGCGACGTATGCAACGAAGTCATGATGATGCGCTCCGCCGTGGGCGGCACGTTCGTCCTGGTGGAAGGCGTCACGGACGACCGCGTATACGGCAAGTTCCTGGCCGAAGGCGCCAGGACGGTCCAATGCCACTCCAAGGATAACGTCCGCAGGGCGGTCAAGGAGCTGACCGGCCGCAGGGGCCTTACGGAGGTCATAGGCATCGTCGATGCCGATCTGGATATTCTGGACCACAAATGCGAGACCCCTCCGCTGTTCCGCACCGACTGCAGGGACATGGAGATGCTGTGCATCAGAAGCAACGCCCTGGACGATGTGCTCGACGAATACGCGGACCGCGACAAGCTGAAGGCTTTCGTAGCGAAGTACGGCCCCGTCAGGGATGTTCTGGTGGAATCCAGCAGCCCGATCGGCCTTCTCATGCACATCTCCATGCGCCTGAGCCTGGAGCTCAACTTCAGCGATCTGGACGTAGAGAAGTTCATCGACCGCAGGTCGCTCGCCCTCAGCAAGAGGGATCTCATCGACGCTGTCCTATCCAACTCGGGCCTGCAGAAGGAATCCAGAAGCAGGCTGATGGAGCTTCTGAGGGAGGAGGAAGGCGAACTGGCCGACCCGTGGCACGCGGCCAGGGGCCATGACACGGTCGCCATATTGCTTCTCGCGCTCACGAAGACGTTCGGATCCTTCAACGCCAGGAACCTCAACGAAGGCTCTCTGGGCGGGTCGCTGAGGCTGGCGTTCTCCGACGCGGATTTCCTGGACACCAGACTGTACAGGGATACTGCCAGATGGGCGGAGAAAAACCGCATCAAACTGTGGGATCTCAAACAGATCTGAGGGATTCTTCGGGATGTCGGTATCAAAATGATATAAACATTTATATCGAAAAACCGATGGCTTTCCGAGGTACAGAAATGGCAGCCATACCAGAGAATGTCAAAGCCCTTTTCGCCGACAAAGACGCGTGCAAAATCATCGCGACCGCCTGCAAGAACGGGAAACCCCATGCGATCCCGGCCGGAACCATCGGAGTCGTCGATGACAGCACCATGGTCGTGGCGCAGATCTTCATGGACGTCACCGCCCAGAACATCGACAGCAACCCCAAAGCCGCTTTCACCGCGGTCAAAGGCATGGAAGCTTACACCGTCAACGCCGTGCTCAAAGCCAAGCTCACCGAGGGCCCCATCTTCGACGCCATGTACAAGAACATCCAGGAGATGCTCCACCTCCCTACCAAAGCGGTCCTTCTCTTCGACGTGAAATCCGTCTACCACCAGAGCGCGAGCCCCAACGCCGGTAAGAAACTCGCCTGAAACCGTGCCTCGGGGGCGGAGCCGGACTGAATCCGCCCCTCCGGCGCATTTTTTGCTATTCAAAGAAGATTCCCGTTCTCCAGCATGCAGCGTACCGCATCCGCGGAGCGCGCGGCCGCTTTCCTGACGAATTCATCGTAATCTTCGTGCGCAGATCCGTCGGCTTTGTCGGATATGGCTCTGATTATGACGAAGGGGGTTCCGTTCAGGTAGCATGACTGGGCGATGGCGGCGCCTTCCATTTCGCAGCAGGTCCCGCCGAAACCGGAGACTATGGTTTCCTTCTGCTCAGAGTCAGAAATGAATTGGTCGCCGGAGCAGACCCTGCCTTCGAAGACGGACACTTCGGGGCAGGACTTTCTGATCGCGCTGATAGCTTCGGATCTCAGCTTGCTGTCGGCTTCGAACGCGTATTTCCCGGTGTATGGGATCTCCCCTTTGGCGAACCCGATGGGGGAGACGTCGAAATCATGCTGGACCGCATCTTCCGAGACCACGAAGTCTCCGATGTCCAGGTTGTTGTCCAGAGATCCTGCCACGCCCGTGTTTATCACGGCTTTGGCATTGAATTCGGTGATAAGAAGCTGCGCGCAGGTTCCGGCGTTCACTTTCCCCATTCCGCACTGGACTATGACGGCATCGCATCCGCCGAGCTTTCCTACGCAGAATTCCATGCCGGCTATAGTTTCTCTGCGTTCTATGCTCATGGCATCCTTGAGCGTCGATACTTCCGCATCCATAGCGCCGATTATCCCGATTCTTTCGGTTTCATCCGATTGGCCGCGGTCATCCGTCAGATACATGCAGGCCAATACTGCAATTATCGTCGCAGCCACAGCGGCTGCTGTCGCGTACTTATTCATGGCCATGCCATCTGCTTGCGGAATATAATTGTGTCCGAAATAGTCCGATATCGCTGGACGTATGACCGGAGCGGCCGTTTTACTTGAGAGAATGACTATAGTGGATGCGGCATTCAAAGTACTGCTGGACACAGATATAGTACTATAGTATTATGCAGATGCACTATAGTATCTCATGAATCTTGCGTCCCGGCCCGCATCTTCTGGTCCGATATATCGTTTTTCGGCTCCGGTAATTGATGTCCAGCATCATATCATGCCGTTCGGATGCATGGGTATTTGTACCGAATTCCGTTTCTATAGAACCGATATGCCATACGCGGAGATCAACGGAATCAGAATGCACTATGAAGAAGAGGGAGAAGGGATACCAGTGGTTCTCATCACAGGATTCTCGGGGGATACCAGTTTCTTCAAGCAGCTCATTCCGGAGCTCACGCCCAGATACCGCGTCATCGTCTTCGACAACAGGGGCGCCGGAACTACCGAATACAGCCAAGACACGATCGAGTCCCAGGATTTCGTTGACGACGTTCTGGCGCTGATGGATTATCTCCGCATCTTCCGCGCCCATATGCTCGGATGGTCCCTCGGGGGCCATATCGCCCAGGAATTCGCCATCCAGCATCCAGACAGGCTCATCACGCTCACGCTTGTGTCGGCATATCCCTACAGGCCGGCGAGATCCAGCTATTTCATGAACGGGATCGTGGACTGCGCCCTCAGAGGCGGCGATCCGGAATACATCAGCATGATGACGAACGCATTCTGCTTCACGGAGGATTTCTTCTCCGGATTGGAGTCCAAAGGAAAGGTCCTCAGATCCCTTAAAGGCCTGGATCCCAAGGGTCTCAAAGACCAGATGCATGCGCTGGACGGATTCGACACCAGGGACAGGATCCATCAGATCTCGGTTCCCACCCTTTCCGTGCACGGGCTCAGCGACATAATGGTCGAGCCGAAGCTCGGTGATTTCATATCCGACAGGATACCCGGGTGTGTGACGCTCAGGCTGCCCAACACAGGGCACATCGTGAAGCCTTCCCTGTATGTCAGGGAGTTCATGGACCACATGGCCTCCCACGAGCGATCCGATCCGTCCCGGACGCTGCGAAGTTGCCGCATCAACCATAATCGCAGCCTTTTGCCAATATAATGTGTGCGTTTATGTCTGCATTACATATCCAGACGGGCAATAATAATAAGGCTTGACGCAATCGCGGTCCTCATGTTCGGATCTTCATCCGATGGCGGGAAAGTGCAGCCGTCATCTGCCGCCCGCATAGATATGGAGGATTTTCTGTGAGAGGCAAGCCTTCTGTCGTGGGTTTCGGACCCGGGGCATTGGAGAATATGCCCATCCGCGCGGAGAAAACTATCCGCGAGGCCGACAAAGTCATCGGATATACGGCCTACATCGACATGATCCGCGATTATTTCCCCCCGGAGACCCAGTATATCTCCACCGGGATGATGAGGGAGGTCGAGCGCTGCAAGATGGCCGTCGAAGAGGCGATGAAAGGCCAGAGCGTGGCGATGGTCAGCAGCGGGGATTCCGGGATCTACGGCATGGCCGGAATAATCTATGAAGTCGCGGACGAGATGGGGGCGGACATCGACATCGACGTCGTGCCCGGCATGACCGCGGCATCCACCGCCGCCTCCGTGCTGGGAGCGCCTCTGATGCACGATCTGGCCATCATCAGCCTTTCAGATCTCATGACCCCCATCGATCTGATAATGAAAAGGGTGGACTGCGCCGGGCAGGGCGATTTCGTCGTCGCTCTGTACAACCCCAAGAGCAAGAAGAGGACCGATTATCTGGAGAGGGCCGCGGAAATACTGATGAAATACCGCTCGCCCGAGACTCCCGTGGGCGTGGTCAGGAATGCTGGAAGGGAGGGGGAATCGAAGCAGATCACCGTTCTGGGAAAGATCGGCGAGGCTGATGTGGATATGTTCTCCATAGTAATAATAGGGAACAGCAATACGTACATCCGCGACGGTCTGATGATCACCCCGCGCGGATACCGCGAGAAAGGCCGCATGGACGGTGTACTATGAGCCGCGGAAAGCTCTACGGCATCGGAGTCGGCCCCGGCGATCCCGAGCTTCTCACGCTGAAAGCCAAGAGAATTATCGAATCCTCCCCCGTGCTCGCCAAGCCGGTGAAGAAGGCCGGCGAAGACAGCACCGCGTTCAAGATCGTGGAGCCGGTCGTCGATCTCTCCGGGGTCGAAGTGATCGAGCTTCTGTTCGGAATGACCGGGAACGACGGCGACTACTGGGAGTTCGGGAAGGCCGCCGGGGATGTGATAATCGGATATCTGGACCAGGGAAAAGATGTGTCCCTGATCA
This sequence comes from Methanomassiliicoccaceae archaeon, assembly GCA_016281925.1. Taxonomy (GTDB): domain Archaea; phylum Thermoplasmatota; class Thermoplasmata; order Methanomassiliicoccales; family Methanomethylophilaceae; genus Methanoprimaticola. The sequence continues at coordinate 13,642 of JAEEJP010000081.1, read as the reverse complement.
CATTGGGCGACGTCTCCATCTACAGCACTTTCATGTATCTGGAGCAGTACGTGCGCGGGAAAGGCTACGAGACCGAGATAATCCCCGGGATCCCGTCTTTCTGCGGCGGGGCTGCAGTTGCACGCATACCTCTGACTCTGGGCGACCAGTGCCTCGCCATAGTGCCCTCGGCCAAGGACAATCCTATGGTGGTCGAGGCTCTGGACAGATTCGACAACGTCGTGATCATGAAGGCGGGGAAGAGCGTCGATAAGATTCTGGGCCAGATGAAGGAGCGCGGGATGGGTCCCGAGTGCATGACCGTCATAAGCAACGTCGGCATGCCGGACGAGTATGTCGGCCCGGTGCGCTCCGGCTTCGAATACGGGTATTTCACTACTCTGATAATCAAGAAGAAGCAAGAGAAGGTCATGTGAATGGCTCGCATGGCGCCCGTTTACATCGAACCCAGCGGCCGTCTGATCACCGTCTTCGGAGGGGGCAACGTAGCCCTCAGGAAGATAAGGCATTTCGACGGCTTCAGGATCAGAGTCATTTCCAGGGACATACTCCCGGAGATCAGAGACATCGCGGACGAATGCGTCCAATGCGACATAACGCCGGATACCGTCCGCGAGAATCTGCCCGGGACGTTCATCGCGATGGCCGCCACCGACAGCAAGAGCCTGAACGCGATGGTCCGCGACGCCGCCAAGGAGGCAGGCGTGCCGGTGAACTCCGCCCACGGGGGAGGCGACATCCTCATCCCGTCCACTATAAGGAAGAGGAATTACTCTGTATGCGTGTCTTCGGAGGGCAAGGTGCCTGCGTTCCCTCCTTACGTAGCCGAGATCCTGGATCCGGTGCTCGACGATTCCCTGGACGACATGATGGATCTGATGGTCCGCATAAGGCCTGCAGTCATGTCCGGGATCCCGGAGCAGAAGGATCGCGCCAGGATTCTGGCCGGGATCCTCCATGACGGCGCGATCTGGGACGCGATTAGAGCGGGTGATAAGGAGGGCGCATTCGCTATGGCAGAGAGTAAGGTGAGGCAATGATAGTGAGTTTCCATGTCACGCATACCTCCGCCGGAGGGGTGGAAGGCCTGGATAAGATCATAACCGGGCTGGAAAAGAACGCAGAGGAGCACATCCTTTCCTGTTCCGAAGCTCTGGAATACGTGGTGGTCAGGACATGCAACCGCTTCGAGGCATACGTGGCCGCCGACAGCAACGGGCCGGTGAAGGAGATGTTCTCCGGCCTCGCCCGCGACCACATACCCGAGGGGGCAGGGAATGTCCATTTCATCCTCGAGGACGGGGCCAGCATCAAGCATCTTTTCAGGGTGATCTGCGGCCTGGAGTCTCTGATCGTAGGGGAGGACCAGATCCAGCACCAGATCAGGGATTCGTACATCGCCGCCCGCGCAGACGGCCATGCCAAGAGCATGCTTTCCTATCTGTTCGACCACGCCCTGACCGTGGGGAAAAGGGTCAGATCCGAGACCGCCCTGAACAAAGGCGCCGTTTCGGTCGGTTCGGCCGCCGTGGAGCTGGCCGAGCACAGGCTGGGCACCCTGGAGGGCAAGACGGTGGCCATCCTGGGAGCCGGGGACATGGCCACGGTGATAGCGAAGAACCTGGTCGGCAAAGGGCCGAAGACCGTCATTGTATCCAACAGGACGTTCCACAACGCCACCATTCTGGCCGAGGAGCTCGGAGGCACCGCGCTCACCTGGGACCGCATGCACGACACGCTGTCGGACAGCGACCTCATCCTCGTGGCCACCTCCGCGCCCCATCCCGTGGTGCACTACGGCAACGCTCTGGACGCCGTATCGAAGAGGGACGGCAGGCCGCTGCTTCTCATCGACGTCTCGGTCCCGCGCAACGTGGAGAAGGAGGTCGGGGAGATCCCGGGCGTATCGCTGGAGACCATGGATTCGCTCCAGACCATCGCCATGGAGAACGTCGCCCGCAGGACCGCAGAGATATCCGACGCCGAACACATCATTAAGGAAGAGCTGGCGAAGATGGAGAAGGAGCGCGCCGAATCCACCGCCAACGAGCTCATCCGCGGGATAAGCATGAAGCTGTCGGGGATAAAGGAGCGCGAGCTGGCCGAAGCCAAGGTGCGTCTGGGCTCGGCCGATCCGGAAGCCGTCCTCGAGGATTTCTCGAGGGTTCTGCTGAACAAACTCACTTCAGAATTATATATCAATATGAGGAAAGCCTCCAGAAACGGAGACTTGGATACGTGCAGGGCCGCCAGGATCCTGTTCGGATTGGAGGATGAATGAGATGTATTATCCGCAGGTACGCATGAGAAGGCTCAGAACGAGCCAGAAAATGAGGGATCTCGTCGCAGAGACCAGGTTGGACTCCTCGGAGTTCGTCCTTCCGATATTCTTCGACGCCAACCTTTCCGAGCCCCGCACTACGGACTCGATGCCCGGCGTGGTCACCTATCCGCTTTCCGGGTACATGGACGTCGCCAGGGAGATCCAGGACGCAGGGGTCAATGCCGTCCTGGTGTTCGGCGTCCCGGACCATAAAGATGCCAAAGGGTCCGACGCCTATTCGGAGGACGGCGTGGTCCAGAAAGCCATAAGGGGGCTCAGAGCAGCCTCCGATCTGCTGATAATCGCCGATCTCTGCATGTGCGAGTACACCGACCACGGCCACTGCGGCGTGCTGGACGTCGACGGAGCGGTGGACAACGACAAGACCCTGGAGCTGTATCAGAAGATAGCGGTCTCCCAGGCCGCCGCGGGCGCGGACATCATAGCCCCCAGTGGGATGATGGACGGCCAGATCGCCGCCATACGCTCGGCTCTGGACGAGGCCGGGTTCGAGGACGTTGCGATAATGGCATACAGCGCCAAGTTCTACAGCGCTTTCTACGGCCCGTTCAGGGATGTGGCCTGCTCCGCGCCGGGGAAAGGCAACCGCGCCGGATACCAGATGCCCTGCGGCAACAGGCGCGAAGCCATGCGCGAGATCGACATGGATGTGGCCGAAGGCTGCGACATCATTATGGTGAAGCCGGCCGGGCCCTATCTTGACATCATAAGGGAGGCCTCGGACAATTATCCGCTGCCGGTCGCGGCCTACCAGGTCTCCGGGGAATACGCGATGATCAAAGCGGCCGCCGCCAACGGGTGGATCGACGAGGAGAGGGTCATGATGGAATCCCTCCTGGCCATAAAGAGGGCCGGGGCGGACATCATCATCACCTATTACGCCAAAGAGGCCGCCAGATATCTGAGGGAGCGCAGATGAGGGATCCGAAGTCGGAGGAGCTCTTCGCCAGATCCAGGGCGCTGACGCCGGGAGGGGTATCCAGCCCCGTGAGGGCGTTCCCGCCCAACCCGCTTTTCATCGCCGGAGGGAAAGGCTCCCATATCACCGACGTCGACGGCAACGATTACGTCGACCTCTGCATGGCCTACGGCCCCCTCATAGCCGGGCACGCATGCCCGGAAGCGATGGAAGCGGCGGCCGCACAGCTGAGGAAAGGGACCGTCTACGGCGCCCCTTCGGAGCCGGAGCTCGAGCTGATCGGAGCCATAACGGAAAGGGTGCCCTCCTGCGAGATGGTCCGCCTGGCCTGCTCCGGGACGGAAGCCACTATGCACGCGATAAGGCTCGCAAGGGGATACACAGGAAAGAACGGCATAGTCAAGATGGACGGCGGCTTCCACGGGGCGCACGACGCGATGCTCATCGCCGCCGGATCCGGATCCGCCCAGGGGGTCCCGGGCTCGGCCGGAGTGCCCGCAGACGCGGTCAGGAACACATACGCAGTGGATTACAACGACGCCGGCATGTTCGAAAGCCTGCTGGACAGGAACGACGACATCGCGGCGGTGATAATGGAGCCCGTGCTCGGGAACGTTGGGGTGGTCCCCCCCGAGAAAGGATACCTCGAGGAGATGAGGAAGATAACCTCGTCCCACGGCGTCCTGCTGATCTTTGACGAGGTCATCACCGGCATGAGGCTTTCCGACGGGGGCGCCCAGAAGATGTTCGGAGTCACTCCCGATCTCACCACCATGGGGAAGATCATCGGAGGCGGATTCCCGGCCGGGGCGTTCGGAGGGAGGAGAAAGATAATGGAGGACGTGGCTCCGCAGGGAAGCGTCTACGCGGCCGGGACATTCGCCGGGAACCCTGTGAGCGCCGCCGCCGGGCTCGCTCTTCTCAATCGCATGAGCGGGAAATACGATGCCCTCAACTCCGCTTCGGCCGGGCTGGTGTCGTCGCTGAGGGATTCCCTGGAGGATTCCGGCGTCAGAGGATGCATCCAGAGCGTCGGGTCGATGTTCTCCATCGGCCTGGGCATGGATTCCATATCCAACGGGCGCGAAGCCCTCGGGGCGGACAGGGAAGCCTTCGCCAGGCTGTTCGCCGCCATGCTGGATTCCGGCGTGTATCTTCCGCCTTCCGCGCTGGAGGTCGAGTTCATGTCCGCGGCGCACACGGAAGAGGACTGCGCCAAGATAGCGGAGGCCTTCGATTCCGCCGTAAGGGGGCTGAAAGGATGAGAGCAGGATCCAGGGAGAGCGCTCTGGCCATGAGGCAGACGGAGATGTTCGTCGCCGCCATGCGCGCGTCGGGATACACGGGGGACATAGACGTCGTCGGGATCAAATCGCTGGGCGACATAGATCTGACTTCCCCGCTGGATAAGATGAGCGCCACGGGAGCGTTCGTCAGGGAGCTGGATGCCGCCATAAGGAACGGCAGCATAGACGTCTCGGTGAATTCCCTCAAAGACATTCCGATCGACATGGAGGAAGGTCTGACGATAGGGGCGATAATGAGGAGGGACCCTGTTGAGGACATCATAATGCCCCGCCCGCTCGGGGAACTCCTCGCAGGAGCCAGGATAGGGACCTCATCCATCAGGAGGGTCTCGCTGATAAAGGAGGCCAGGCCGGACGTGGAATGCGTTCCGCTCAGAGGCAACATCCACACCAGGATGGAGAAGCTGGACAGGGGCGAATACGACGCGATAGTTTTGGCCAAAGCGGGGATGCACCGCATGGGGATAGACAGGGACATGTTTCCGCTGGATCCCCTGAGGTTCGTGCCCGCTCCTGCGCAGGGGGCCGTGGCGATAGAATGCAGATCCGACGATGCGGAGATTCTTTCCGCGCTGTCGAAAATTGACGACAAGGTCACCAGGGAATGCGTCACCATCGAGCGCTCGATAATGAGGGCGCTGGGAGCGGGATGCTCTTCGCCGGTCGGGATCTACGCCAGAAAACTCGTGGGAGGGTTCAGCGTCAATGCGGTCTCCTACGCCTTCACTGAAGAGCCGGTAAGGCTCAGCAGGGTGATCCCGCACGCATACGGGGAGAATGATATCGCGGAGATCGCGGACATACTGAGGGGAAAGGAATGACAGGGAAAGTCTATCTTGTAGGGGCCGGGCCCGGAGATCCCGGGCTTCTGACCGTGAAAGCCGCCGAGCTGATCAGGGAGGCCGACGTCATCGTCTACGACGCGCTGGCCAACCACGACATACTGAAGACATGCAAGGAAGGCGCCGAGCTCATAGACGCCGGGAAGAGGGGCGGGGACCACCACATGACCCAGAGCCAGACCAACGCCAAGCTGGTGGAGCTGGCAGAGGCGGGAAAGATTGTGGTCCGCCTCAAGGGCGGGGATCCGTTCATGTTCGGGCGCGGCGCGGAGGAGGCCGAGGAGCTGAGGAAGGCGGGGATGGAAGTCCACGTCGTGCCCGGGATATCCTCCACCATCTCTGTTCCCGAGCTCTGCGGGATCCCGGTCACGCACAGGGACCACACCCCGCTGGTGACGTTCCTCACCGGCCACGAGAAGGCCGACAGAGGGGAGGACCGCATCGACTGGAAGGCTCTTGTGAATGGGCACGGGACCCTGGTGATCCTCATGGGGATGGGCAACGCGGAGCACATCTCCTCCGAGCTCATAGCCGGCGGTATGGATCCGGAGATGCCGGCGGCCATAATCACGAGCGGGTCTACGCCCCAGCAGAGGATCGAGCGCACAGTGGTGTCGAAGCTGAAGGAGACGATCGATTCCGAAGGCCTGGAGGCCCCCGGGATCATGGTCATCGGGACCGTGGCGACCCTCCACGACATCCTCGGCGATCTGAGATGACCGTCCGCCTGGCTTTCACCCGTCCGGCGGACAAGATCCGCGAATCGCTGTCGCTGGCCGGGTCCCTGGGGATGGAGGCCATGGCGGCCCCCTCCCTCAGAGCCGTCCCCGCCGGGGAGCAGGATTATTCCGCGGCGGAGGACGCTCTGGCATCCGGAAGGGTGGATTTCGCCGTCTTCGGATCGGGGACCGCCGTCGAGTTCTGCTCCGGGAGATGGGGGGATGCGAAAATGGCGTCCCTCTTCTCCGGGATCCCGAAGGTTTCCATCGGGCCGCACACATCCGAGGTCCTTTCGGCGCACGGACTGGATGCGGATATGATGCCCCAGGACGATTACAGCTCGTACGGCGTGGTCGCTATGCTGTCGCCTCTGGCCAGGGGGAAGGGGATCATGCTGGTGAGATCGGATTCCGGGACGGACATACTGAGGGAAGGCCTCGCAGAAGCCGGCGCGGATGTCATAGAGTTTCCGGCGTACCGCCTGGAGAAAGTAGGGATGACCCCCGAGCTGCGGTCGATAATGGGTGCGCTGGAGGCCGGTGGGCTGGATGCGATCGCGTTCACCAGTCCCATGTCCGCTTCGTCCTTCATCGAGGAGCTGTAGGCCGCCTACGGATCTGAAACGGCAGACAGGATGCTGTCGCCGGTCGACATAGCGGCCATAGGCAGGCCGACGTCCAAGAGGCTCGCGGAGCTGGGGCATCCGCCGCAGATAGTGCCGGAAAAAACTACTTTCAGGGATATGCTGGAAGCGATCCTGGATTTCGAAGAGAAGAAAAAACGTCGATATGTATCAGTTATTAGTTCGACCGGAAGATTTTGACGAGAATACCAGCCTGTTCCCAGGAATGTCTGGCCTAACGCGGTCCGCATCCGTCTTTTCTTCCACTCTTTTGGAGCATACTTTAGCCTGTTATGATATAGATTTATCCGGGCATGGATATGCCCATCCATGGCCGAGCACGGCAAGACGATACGCCTTTTCCTCATCGAAGGGGTCCCTAGCGGCAGATGGAAGTGCGAACTGTCCAACTGGACGGGGCTCGCATACCGCATCCCCGCACGACGGCTTCAAAATGCTCCGACAGGCGCGACCTTCTTTCCACCGGCGTGTATTTCCTTATCGAGAGGACCGAGGACGGATACAGGGACAAGGTCTATGTAGGGGAAGCGGAGAGCGTTCTCCCCAGGATCTCCCAGCACATAAACAATATTCGGGAATGGCAGGACTGGACGGAGTTTGTTGCGTTCGTCAGCAAAGACAATGCTCTGAACAAGGCTATGGCCAAGTACCTGGAAGCGTCGCTATACATGATGGCCAAGGAAGCGGGCCGCTGCGAGCTGGTAAACGGAAATTCACCGACGAAATCTTCGCTTTCGGAGACCGACGAGGCAGAGATGAAGGAGTATCTCGACAACCTCAGGCTCCTCATGGGTTCCATGGGCCACAGGTTCTTGGATGCGGAGGCGGCTGCTACTGGGCCAGACGGCAAAAGCGAGATATTCTATCTTGCCAGCGCGAAGACTGGAGCGTCGGCGTCGGCAATCATGGTAGATGATGGGTTCCTCGTTCGGAAAGGGTCCAAAGTGTCCGATGCTTTTGTCAAAGGCATCCACGACGGATACTAAGCTCTGAGGGCACGGCTGGAGGAGGACGGGACCATTAGCGGCTCGGTCTTTACCAGGGATTTCCTATTTGCATCATGCTCGGCAGCACGGCCGTGGTTGCGGGCCATGTCAGCCACCCATGGGGCGCGTGGAAAACCGACGACGGAAGGACTCTCCACGAGGTATACAGGAAAAGCCCGGAAGATGGGTCGTCCTGAGGGGACCCATGCTCATGAGGGGCATATACAGGGCATGAGGCCATCCATCCGGCATTTGTGTCTCAGGCATTCGATGCCGTTCGAATGCAATACTTTTCCCGGCTCGCTTTCCTCAACAACTATTATTACTTCCCCGCCCGTTGCCTGCAGGCATGGCTCTTATATCCCTCAGATGTCCCAACTGCTCCGGCGACATAGAGCTGGACGGCTCCCGCGAGTTCGGATTCTGCATGTACTGCGGGTCCAAGGTGATGATGACTAGGGATGTCAACAACATTAGCGTCGAGATGTCAGTGAAGGACCAGAGGGCGAGCCTGAAGCCTCTCGCGGCCGCGTTCTGCCGGAAAGGGGAGTACGCCAAGGCTCAGGAGATAACGAAGAGGCTCATAGACGCCAACGCCGCGGACGCCGAAATCTGGCGCATAGACGGGATCTGTCGCCTTATGGGGAAAGACATCGAAGGGGCGTTGGCATCCATCGAAAAAGCATCCATCCTATCCGGTTCCGACTCTCTCGAGGACGCATTCGATGCTGTTGCGGACGAATGCCTTGCTAGCCCGGTCTCTAGTGGCGACAAAAAGGCCTGGAAGACGCTGATCCTCGCCTATTCGCGTATAGGCACCCCGGATTCCGATAGGAAGGCCTTAGAACACTACTGGTCTTACCTGAGCTCCATCAGATCGAACAGGAATGATACGGGGATAAAATATGTCGACAGCGAAGCCTATTGCCAGGATTCGTCCGTCATCAGGGGGATAAAGACAGCCGAAATACCTCCGTATGCAGAATTCGTCCCGGCCTATGCGTTATATCTCTGCAGATCCCTGACATCCGTCGCCATACCGCCGTCCGTGGCATCCATAGGGGACAGAGCTTTCATGGGCTGCGAGTCCCTGACATCCATAAATCTGCCGCCGTCGGTGACTTCCATAGGGGACAGTGCGTTCGAAGGGTGTCATTCGCTTTCCTCTGTCACCATACCGCCGTCTGTGACGTTCATCGGCTACGAGGCGTTCTCCAGATGCCCTGACCTGAAATCAGTTACCGTTCCTTCATCGGTCCGGTTCCCGAGGGGGTGTTTCGGCGGCGGATGCAAGATCATCCGTGAGAATCCGCCATCCGGATCTGCCTGTCCGCCAGAGGAGAGAAAGGGCCTGGGAAAGCTTTTCAGATCCAGGCGCTGATTTCACGGAAGATAGTACGCGAAACGCACGTCCATGAGATCCTCCGGTTCCAGGCCGTCGGATTGCTCCGGGCCCAGATCGATGTTCGTCCTCGATCTGATCTCCAGACGGGAGCTTTCATAATTCCCGGAGGCCGCCGCGATCCTGGAAGCCAGCATCCTGGCCTCGGCGAATTCCTCCTCGGAGATCGCGCCGGTCAGGGACATCGCATTCATGCTGTTGAGCGCAAGGGAGATCAGATCGGCGTTTTCTGGCGCGTAAAGATACAGGATCATCATGGATGCGAACGCTCTGCGCCCGGCCACTGGGCTTCTCCCGTATCCCGACAGCATCGCCCCGATGGTACCGATGAAATCGCTGACCGCACCGCTGTCGTCGCCGCGGGCCATCCTGCAGATCCCTCTCCTGAACAGGGCCACGGATCTCGCCGGAGGGCTGTCGATCCTGCCTTCGGAGAACGCTCCGCACATCATCTCTATGATTGGCTCGGCATCTTCCAGGGATAGGTTTTCCCATGCGCAGCGGACGGCGGTCTCGAATATCGCGCAGGCTTCCGATATGATGTCGCTCTTCGGCGTATCTGAGTTTCCGAGGGTTTCGAGGCAGCGTTCCAGCGTATTCTGCGCATCATCCAGCACCTTTCTTCCCCCGTCAGACGACGAAAGAGACATTATCGCATCGCATTCCATGTCCCAGCGGAGCCATTCCGGGAATCCCGTGCCGAAGCATGATTCCATCTCTGATCTGATGGCCGACGCTTCTTCGTAGGATTCTTTCCCGCGCATCGAACAGCAGAGTCCCATAGCTTTCAGGACAGGGTCATCCGTCGGGACCGGTTCCGTAGCATCGCCTCCGATGTATCCCAGGACGAGGCGCGATTCTTCCGGCAGGATTTCCGCGGCTCTGCCTATCAGCTCTTCTGCCTCCCCCGTCCTTCCGCATCTGTATTCCGAAAGCGCCGCGTCCAGGAATGCTCTGGCCTTCTTTTCAGGGTCTGTCTCTGATTCTGCCCTGTTCTTTAAGAGCACAGCGTCCCTGATCAGCCAGCAGGAGCGGTCCGTGCCTCTGAACGCGTAATCCTCGGCGAAACCGTCGTTGAACATGAAAAGGAAGCTGGTCTCTCCGCAGACCGGGCACCTCATCGCGGCGGGATAATATGATCTGGAGCCGAGCACGGCAGGGGAGCCGATGGATCTCTCTTCCTTGGCGTCGGATACCATCCCGCAGTTCCTGCAGGGGAGCCTGGGGGATTCCGGGGCCTGGATTTCGGACGCGAACCCGTTCTTTTCCGCCCAGCCGGCGGCCATCGCCATGGATTCTCCGCGGATGAACGCTTCCCAGGCTTTCGAGAGCTTCTTCGATCTGGAAATATCTCCGAGGAATTTTTCGTGCCATTTCGGATCCGACTCCGGCGCGATTTCCAGCGATCTTCCGGCGGCGAATCCGGCGCAGCACGCGTATAATGCGCCGGTGTCCTTCCCTCTGAGCGGAAGCCCATCCGGGTTCTCCGTGACCTGGAAGGTTTTCGGGTCGAAGTAATACGCTTTCTTCCTGGACGAGACCAGAGCAGACGCTATTTTCCTCATGGCCGGGGCATCGAGCCTCCTCCGGGACGACATGGTCTCCTTCCACCTGCCGGCGCATCCGCGTATGGCTTCGGATATCTCCGCGGAGCGCCTGGAGGCATACCTGGACGAGGAGAAATCGCTGTCGGCTGACCCCAAAAACTTCAGCGCGTATCTCGCTCCGCCGCAGGCGAAGATTATCGGCGACCTTCCGAAGGAGACGATCGGTATGGAGCTGTCCTCGATGGCCTGGCCGGTCCCCGGGATCTCGAATCTCCCCGGGATCCTGCCGGACAATCCTATGGCCGATCCCACAGCTTTCCCCAGGCCGCTGAAATCGGTCCCGGGAGGGACAAGAACGGTTCTGATGAGTTGCTCGCTGCCAGACGGATAGATGCCGATTATTTCCGAGGCCATCGGAAGTGGATGGGCGGACGGGTTAAAGATTCTCCGCACCGAACATGCTGGGCTTCCCGGCGGCGGTTACGGTAACTATCCTTTCCACCAGTATGTCCATCCCCCTGAGGCCCATGAAACGGTCGCTGGAAGACACCTCGTACGCTATGCAGCATGCCCCGCTTTCCTTTGCCCTGTTCCCGGCGATGATCTTCCCGATCCTCTCGGCCACCCTCATCGCTTCGTCCAGATCGATGCAGACATCCTTTCCTTCCGGGGTGAAGACCTCGAATTCGCTGTTCGGAGAATCAAGATCCGCCGGGGAGACTATTATCTCCACGGTCTCCGCGATGGACGAAGCTATCGCTCCCAGCGCGTTGCCGACGTCGGAATCCGGGTCGACGTAAGTCTCGGCGCCGAACGCGTCCCCCACCCATCTGACGTACGTGCTTGCCGGGGCTCCGATCCCGACGAGAGGCATCTTCAGCCTCAGGGTGCATTCGAATCCGTCCCCGCGGCCGAGAGCAGCCCTGGTGATAAGCCCGGAGGAGTACAGGTCCAGCTCCCTGTCTCCGAACTGGTCCGCCAGCAGGACTTTCATGAGTTCGGTGCAGAGCTTGGCTTTGATCATATCTCTGCACTGGGAGATGAACGCTCCCACTGATTTCCCGCATTTCTTGGCCAGATATCTGGCGCCCATCAGGGATGCGTCCCTGTCAAACTCAGAATACGTCCCGTCGGCGTGGAGGACGTCTGTAGGCGTGAACGCTACCCTCTGGATGAACCCTCTGGTCTCCAGTCCGCGGATGCCAAGAAGCGTAGGCGACGTCCCTATCTCCTGGGCGGCGGCGGCCGGGGAGATGGGACATTCGGAGGCCATCCTGAGGAATTCCCTGCCTTCCGGGGATACGTACATCGTTTCGGGAGGCGTTCCGACGGCGGTGAAGAGCTCCGTGTCCAGGAATACCATGTCGTCCGGATATCTCGGATCCTGCTTCGCATCCGACGAAGAGGCTTTTATCAGTATGTCCAGGACGGCCGGCCATCTGATCGCCGCGACGCAGAGCGGTATGGCTCTTGTGGATCTGAGCGATATCTTCCCGCCGTTGACGAAGATCCTGCTGTCCCCTCCGATCCCGGCGGCGGTGACTTTGGCGGCCGGGATGTGCGTCTTCTTCCCTGCGACGGTCATCCCTTCCTGGGTCAGCGCCGGTTTTCCGTCCCTGATTATGCCTATGTCGGTGGTGGTCCCGCCCATGTCCATGACCGCCGCGTCCTTCTGCCCGGTCAGCTTGACTGCCCCGATCATGCTGGCCGTCGGACCGGACATGATCGTCTCGATGGGCTTCTCCCTTGCCATGGACTCCCCCATGATCGTCCCGTTGCCGCGGACCATCATCAGCGGGGCGGATATCCCGGACTCTTTCATCACGGTCTTGACCGAATCGATGAGGTTCTCCATCATCGGGATGAGGCTGGCGTTCATTACGCAGGTCGCGGTGCGGATTTTGAACCCCAGCTTGGAGGAAAGCTCGTGGCCGCAGACCACAGGTATCCCCAGGATCTCGGCCGCCATATCCTTCAGGCGGAGTTCGTGCTCAGGGTTGCGGACCGACATGAAAGAGCTGACGGCCATCGAGTCCACTTTCCCGCGGATGCGCTCCATAAATTTCAGGGCGGAATCCGTGTCGAGGTCTTTTTCGGCCACTCCGTGGACGTTGTGCCCGCCGGCTATGGAGATGTACTCTTCAGCATCGGATTTCCCGGCGTCGAATCCCACGCAGATAAGCCCGACGCGGCATCCTTTGCCTTCGACCACGGCGTTCGTGGCCAGCGTCGATGACAGAGAGACCACGCTTATATTTTTCAGAAGGGCGCGGTCCAGGAACGATATGGCTCCGCGGATGCCCACGCAGAGGTCCTCGGGGGTGGTCGGGGATTTGCTTTTCGACAGTATCTCCCCAGATTCCAGATCGACGATGACGGCATCCGTGGAGGTTCCGCCCGTGTCTATTCCCATTCCGAAGACCATGAGGGTACGTCAATGCATTTAATTGGTATTTTTAATTTGGTCAGTGTATTGGATTATTATTCCCATTTCACTGACAATGTCGAAAGCGATTCAGGCTTTAGAGCAGAAAGTGGCGTTACAGGATGCTCATTCGATTAAGCGTTCTGCCAAACGATGGACCATTGTGCTTGGGAATAACTTTATGCAGTCTCCGGGGCCTTTGCTTGAAGGGAGATGTTTCTCTGCGTTAGAGATTGCGAGGCGCACTTTGCTCACATCCAATGGTATTCCATGTGATTTCGAATACTTTTTTCCCAAAACTTTTGATAACATAGTTTCCAATTCTTCCTGGGAACAGGGTTTTGAGAAGTCCTGGAAGTGCATCAGCAGCCAGACTTCGAATGAGGGATTGGATAGATAGAGTTGGATATGGAGCCCATCACATTCGAGACCGAATTCTTCGGCTTCTTCCGGAGTGTATCTCCCATCGTTGTCCGTAACGATGGCCATCTCGTCTCCATGTTTCAG
>JAEEJP010000080.1 GCA_016281925.1 Methanomassiliicoccaceae archaeon | reverse complement strand
TCGCCGCTGTCGCTGGCGGAGCCGCCGTCCAGATTTATCGCGGCATAGAACGAGTTGAACGGCCCCATGCCTGTCGTCTTATCGAACGCCCAGAAATCGGAGATGCTGGAGGCGCCCCCGCTCGTCACCGAGCCGGATATCTGGCTCTGGGCCGAGCCGTTCTCGGACGCCCTCACGCTCTTTATCTCGGCATTGCTGGAATCCGTGCTCATGGCGTACAGATACTCTTTTGGAGCCGGCACCGGCGCCGGATCCTTCGCCGCGGCGGCGTCGGCCCCGTCGCCTGCGATCGCCAAAGGCGACATGAGCATGAGGGCCACCGCGGCGACGGCAGCGATGATGCGCCAGATTTCGCTTGATTTAATATTGCAGAAATACCCCATGGAATTCGTATCGCCCCATGCGTTTATTACCGTTCCACCGAAGGGTTGCTGCCGATCGCGGACTGAGCGCGCCCTCCCTTGCGCGGAAAGGCGTGAGCCCGGGCGTGCGGATCGGAACAAAGAGGGAATGCCCGAATCTGCCGCATGGCCCTCGGCTGAAAACAGGGGCGGCGGGCCAAGGCTGAGAAAGAAAGGGACTGGGGGACCCTTTTGCGGGGCCCGTCCCAGCGTTTTAATAAGTATCGGATTGCTGCAGTCAGGCCATGGCGCGGTACAGCCTTCCGTCGCCGTCTCCCACGTACAGGTAGCCGGCGAGAGTCTTGGCTGTCCTCGGAAGCTCGTTCCCGTCCTCGTCGAAGAAGGCAAGCCCGTGGAACGCGCCGGGGCCGATCGATGCGACCGAGCTTCCGACGGCCACCGAGGCCAGCGACGTGCATCCGCAGAACGCACGGTAGCCGATAGTTTCCGCGGAGTCCGGGATGACGACTTCCGAGAGGGCAGGGCACAGCGAGAACGCGCACTTGCCTATGGACACCGCGGAGTCCGGGATTATCGCGGAAGCCATGGAATCGCATGCGTAGAACGCATACCCTCCCACAGACCTCAGGGAATCCCCGAAGTCGACGGTTTCCAGCGAAGAACAGCGGGCGAACGCCTTCATTCCTATCTCCGCTATACTTCCCAGATCGGCGGATACCAGCTCTGCGAGGCCGTAGAAGGCCTTGGGGCCTATCTCAGTGACAGGATAATCCTTTCCGCCGTAGGACACCGAGGCCGGGACCGCCAGATGCGCAGCCGGCTCTGAGAAGCCGACCAGAGTCGCGTCCGCATCGCCGGACCAGTCCAGCCTGAACACCAGCCCGCCGGAAACGAACGTGACGCCGTCCGCCACGCGCTGGAGCACGCAGCAGCGCCCCTCGTACGCGTATCCGCTCAGGCTGTCCGCCGAAACTTCAAGGACGTTTCCTCTCTCGTCCAGGAACCTGATTCCGTAGAACGCGTTCTCCCCTATGTATTTCACTGAAACCGGGATAACCACGTTGGTCAGCGAAATACAGCCGCTGAACGCGCTCTTCCCTATGGACGTTACCGAGTCCGGGATGGATACGGAGGCAAGAGAACCGCACCCGAAGAAAGCGTACGCCTCGATCTCTCCGAGGGGACTGCCGAAGCTGACGCTTTCCAGCGATCCGCAGCGGGCGAACGCCTTGGTGCCTATCTCGGATACGCCGCCCATATCCACAGATTCAAGACTCTCGCAGCCATAAAACGCACAGTAGCCGATGGCCTCCACGGAATCTGGAAATTCTATGGATGTTAAGGAGACACAGCCCCGGAACGCTCTCTCCCCTATGAATTTCAATGAGTCACCGAAATCCACGGAGACCAGGGAGGTGCATCCAGAGAACGCGTAGTCCCCGATGGTTTCCACCGAACTTCCGATGGTCAGCAAATCCAGGGAGGTGCAGCCGGAGAACGCATCGGTACCGATGGAGGTGACCGAGTCGGGGATGGATAAGGAGGCCAGGGAAGTACAACCTTCGAACGCTTCAATACCGATGGAGGTGACCGAGTCGGGGATGGATAAGGAGGCCAGGGATGTGCAGTACATAAACGCAGTTTTGCTTATGCATGTCACTGAACCAGGTATGGAAACGGAGGCCAGGGAGGAGCAGAAGCGGAACGCACCTGCTTCGATGGAGATTACCGAACCCGGGATGGATAAGGAGGCCAGGGATGTGCAACGGGTGAACGCATCTTCCCCGATGGAGGTGACCGAATCCGGGATGGATAAGGAGGCCAGGGATGTGCAGCCGTAGAACGCATAGTCCCCGATGGTTTCCACCGAGCTTCCGATGGTCAGCGAAGCCAGGGAGGTGCAGCCGGAGAACGCGCGGCTCCCGATGGATGTTACCGAATCAGATATGGATACGGAAACCAGTTCCCCGAGACCGTAGAAAGCCTCGGGACCTATGCCGGATACCGTATAATTCTTCCCTCCATACGATGCCTCCGCCGGGACCGACAGATGCGCAATGAGTTCGGAATAGCCGATCAGGGTCGCATCCCCGACGCCGGGCTGATTCATCTTGAACCTAAGCCCGTCCGAAACGAACGTGGAATCATCAGCCACGCGTTTCAGTACGCCGTTCCCCCCTACATAGACGGATCCACCGAGATTCCCGGGGGAGAGTTTTTTCCCGTTTTCGTCCAGAAAAATGATTCCGTCGAACGCTTTGGTATAGAATGCTGTGACCGAATCGGGGATGGCTAGATAGGCGAGAGAGATGCATCCAGAGAACGCTTCATACGCAATGGTTGTGACCGAATCTGGTATGGTGACAGAAATAAGGGAAGAACAGTTTTTGAAACCGTCAATTACCTTAATCGATTTAGAAATGGATACGGAGACCAGGGATCTGCAGCCTAAGAACGCATAAGATCCGATGGACGTGACCGAATCCGGCATAGATACATTGGCCAGGGAGGCGCAGTCCCTGAATGCTTGGTAGCCGATGGACGTGACCGAATCTGGTATGGACACGGAGGACAGGGAGGTGCAGCCGGAGAACGCGCTGTCTTCAATGGTCGTGACCGAATTCGGGATTGTGACGGAGGCAAGGGAAGTGCAGCCTTGGAACGCATGATTTCCGATGGACGTGACTGGGCCTTCGAAGCAGACGGACTTTATCCCTTGGCCCCAAGGCACGTAATTAGGACTTTTAAAGTCATACATATCGCCGCTGCCGGAGATGGTCAGATTGCCATCGTCGTCTAGCACCCATACGAGATCGTCCCCGCAGGTACCGGATTGGGCTCCGTCCGAGCCGTCCGACTGCAAGGCCATAACGAATGCCGCCGCTGCCATGATTGCCGCAGCGACAGCGATCATACGCCAGATTTCTCTTGATTTGATATTGCAGAAATACCCCATGGAATTCGTATCGGTTTCTGCACTTATATTCATCTGCACGCTGAATTTTTGCCGATGCCGTACACTATGAAATGATGCGTCCGCTCTGCGGCGGATGCCCCTGAAACATTGCCGACGGCCCGCCCAGCCATTCGCATGCGCAGATGGCACCGGAACAATCGATGAATCATAAAAAGGTGGACAGGGCGAGATTCGAACTCGCGGCCTCTACCATGCCAAGGTAACGATCTTCCAACTGATCTACCTGCCCAGCAAAAACCATGATATGTTTATTGTTTAAAAAGTTTTGCATCAGGAAAACCTGTATTCCTCGCCTTTGATGCAGGTCGGATACTTGCCGTTGGTGCATGCGAGGCAGAGCTCGTCCGCAGGCATGCCGATCGCTTCCACGAGGCCTCCGAGGCTGATGTAGCCGAGGCTGTCGGCTCCGATCTGCTCCCTGATGCCTTCGATGGAGTAATGGTTGGCGATGAACTGGTCCCTGGTCTTCATGTCCACCCCGTAATAGCACGGAGCGATGATCGGAGGGCTTCCGATGCGGACGTGGACCTCTTTGGCCCCCGCGTCCCTGAGCATGGAGACGAGTATCTTCAGGGTGGTCCCCCTGACGATGCTGTCGTCGATGATGATTATGCGCTTGCCGGAGACGGTGCTGCGTATGGGGATCATCTTCGTGGATACGGCGGCCTCCCTGAGCTTCTGCTCCGGCAGGATGAACGTCCTTCCGGCGAAGCGGTTCTTCATGAAGCCTTCCTCGTATGGGATCCCCGCCGCGAGGGCATATCCGATGGCGTGCGCGCGCCCGGAATCGGGGATCGGCATGACCAGATCCACATCGGCCGGGCATTCCCTGGCGAGAACCATGCCTATCCTCTTGCGGACCTCGTAGACTTCCCTGCCGTCGATCACGGAATCGGGCCTGGCGAAGTATACCCACTCGAACATGCATCTCGAATGGGGATGGGCGCCTTCCATGGCGTGTATGACGTATCCGTCCCTGGTGATCTCGCAGATCTCGCCGGGCTGGATGTCCCTTATGAACTCGCCTTTGAGAGCATCGATAGCAGTGCTCTCGGAGGCGAACATATGGCCTCCCTCCACCTTGCCGAGGCAGATGGGATGGAACCCGAACGGATCCCTGGCGGCGAAAACCCTTCCGTTGTAGAGCACGGCAAGAGAATACGCCCCGTCCAGCTCCCCCATCGCGGCGCGTATGGCCTTCACGATGTCGGGATCCTCGGACAGATGCTTCGAGATGAGCTTGAGAATGAGTTCGCTGTCGGAATCGGTGAGGAAAGTCCTTCCTTCCCTCATATATTCGTCCCTGAGGACCGAGAAATTGGTTATGTCGCCGTTATGGGCTACAGAAAGCATCCCCGAAGCGATCTTGACGGTGATCGGCTGCGCGTTGATCACGCCTTTGGACCCGGTGGTGGCATATCTAACATGCCCTATCCCGGCCGTCCCTTTCAGGCTTTCGGCTCTGTCCGCGGGGATGGCGGCCTCGACAAGACCGTCACCTCTGACGCTCTCGATCCAATTCCCGTCGAATACGGAGATTCCGGCGCTCTCCTGCCCGCGGTGCTGGAGAATCATGAGGGCTGTGCGCAGCGGATGCGCGACGCCGGAACCGGCGGAAATGCCCACGACACCGCAGCTGTGCTTCGGCCCTGCCATGATATCAGCTCAATCGCGGAGCTTGGCCCACTGATAAGACCTGATGGTGGTGGTCTTCCCGTATCCGCACGAGGCGCAGACGCCCTTTCTGATGTGATAAGAGCGCTTTCCGCACCTGCGGCACGGGATGTGAGTCTTGTGCTTGTTGTGTCTTCCCTGCGCGGCTGTTCCAGTTCCCATGATCGATGCCTCCTGGTATTGATAGTGATGCCTTGCCCTGCGATTGGAGGGCCTTCCGCGGCTTCCCGAACCTTTTCCCCGTTCAGAAGGGGAAATCCGGGCGCTTCACATGCCACGGGCTATGTTCTGGGTTGCCCATACTGCAATCGGTATAAGAACGTATCTGTCTTATTATATAGGACGCCCGGACGCCGATCAGATGAAGGCCCCTATCGCCGGAGCGTCCAGACGGTCCATGTCGTAGAAGATTATGGCCTCCTTGACGCCTTCCGCCCCGCATCCGACGCCCATGAAATGGTCCAGCATCGACATGCGCCAGAGCAGATCCATCACGCTGACGGCGAGCGAACCGTAATATGCGTTGGCCATGTCGTCCTCGTATCCGTTGGCGTCCATCATCGAGAACACGCTTCCCATGAAGCTGTCCCTGCCGTTCAGCGTGCTGACGTAATCCGCGAGGGCCTTCATCCCGGATTCATCCGGAACTTTGAGGGGGATGTCCTCAGGATCGGCGGAACCTTTCTCGGAGAGATCCCCGCCGTCGTCCATAACCTTCCATCTCAGCTTCCCTCCGGAGGTCATGAACATGTTCCAGTTCCATCCGCTGTCGCAGTATACCGGGACGTTCAGAGGGTCCCCGGACGACATGGATTCCATGGCCAGTTCCCTGCCCGCTTCCTCCAGGGACGGCATGTCCAGGCGGGTCTCGGGGGAAAGCCCGGTGAGCGACATCACCGGCTCTATCTCGGACATGTCCATTATCCTGCTCAGATATGCGACGTCGGCGAACATAGAGATGTTCTCGGAGACGGACATGCGGAGCCTGGAGGGATCGGACATCACGCCGGCCTCGCGGCAGTTCGCGTAGAATTCCCTGTAAACGGCCTGGGATTCCTCCAGCGCCGGGATGATCCTCGGCTCGGCGCGCGCGACCAGATCCTTGGCCTCGGCCAGGGCGTCGGATTCGGGGCAGTCCCATACGCCCCTGCAGGAGAGATCCAGCTCCACTTTCACGCGGTCGCTGGCGTACAGATGGAACGGGAACTGCCGGCAGTAGGCCGTCCTGTGGTCGTACACGTCGCAGCGCCTGCCGTTGAGGAAAACGCAGGAGCCGCATCCCTTCTTCAGCGCCAGCGCCTGATGGGGCTCCGGGGAACCCACCCTGACCAGGGAGCGCGGATGGTTCTTCCTGAAGAACTCCCGCTCTTCCGGGAGCACTTCCGGCTGGCAGAGGCAGCACATGCCGCAGCCTTCCGGGCATCCTATCTTTCTTCCGGCAACCTCTGAATAATCCACTTCGTAATCGGCCACAGATATCTTTCCCCATGCGTTCGCCGCAGAATTCGCCGCTGGCCACCTGTACCTCGCCCCTGATTATGACTGTTTCGGGGAAGACCGCCTGGAAACCGCCGTAAGGCGAATGCCCGCACTTGCTGTGCAGCCTCCTGACGTCGATGGGAGCAGGATGATGGAAATCGAAGATGCAGAGATCGGCGTCGTATCCTTCCGCGATCTTCCCCTTCCTGACGGAGAACAGCTCCGCAGGCCTCTCGGCGCCCATGCGGACGGCCATATCCAGCGGTATCTCCTGCCTCCGGACCATCTCCATAACTATCGGCATGGTGGTCTCCACCCCCGGGATCCCTCCCGGCGCGGCAGAGAACTCCTGCGACTTGTCCTCCGCGGTGTGGGGCGCGTGGTCGGAACCGAACATGTCGATGTCCCCGGACAGGAATCTCCGGTAAAGCGCTTCCCTGGTTACTGGGTCGCGTATCGGAGGGTTCGTCTTGTACTCGGCGGTGGTGTTCCGGTCTACGTCGAAAAGGAGGTGGTGCAGCGTCACTTCGGACGAGAAACCGGCCCCTCTGGCTATGTCCAGCCCCTCCGAGGTGGTCAGATGGCATATGTTTATCCTGGAACCGGCGAACCTTGACGCCAGCCTTCTTATCGCGCTGTGCTCCGCGGACGCCGGGCGGTTGCGGAGATGGTCCCGGGTGCATTCCGCCCCGCCTTTGGATATCATCGAATCGTCCTCTGCGTGGACGCTCATGCGCTTTCCAGTGGCCAGCACGCTCCTGACCGCCGGGACGAGCTCCTCGTCGTCGTTGAGCAGGATATTGCCGGTGGTGGAGCCCATGAAAAGCTTGAATCCCGGGACCATGGGCGCCATCGGAGCCGCGTTGCATCCTGCGGTCACGGCGGCGAACAGCCCGTAATCAACGTATGCCTTTCCGCGGACGGCGGATTTCTTCTCTCTGAGGGATGCCACGTCGGCCGCGGGCGGCTTGGTATTCGGCATGTCGAGGACGCATGTCACTCCCCCATGAACGGCGGCCATCGTCCCGGTGGAGAAATCCTCTTTGTAGGTCATCCCGGGGTCGCGGAAATGCACGTGCGGGTCCATGAATCCGGGGAGGATCATCCCGCCGGAGCCGATGTCGATCTTCCTGTCGGACCTCCCGAGGCTTTTGGATACCGCGGATATGATGCCGTCCTCTATCCCTATCTCCTGGTATGACAGCTTCCCGCCGGCGTACGCTTTGCCGCAGACGACCAGATCGAACGTCATGGATCCCGCCTCTCCGCCGGCCCGAACGGGACCCTCTCGCAGAAGATCTCGCCTTGGAACCTGCTTATCCTCGCCTCGGGATCCCTCCACGCGCCTGCGGGCAGGCCGGCTTTGTATGACAGATGATCCAGATATTGGCGGACGTCCCACCCCTGCTCGACAGGGACCTGCGGAAGGAACAGCCCGCGGTATCCGTGCAGATCGAGCATCAGGCCGTCCTCGCCGATGCGGACCGAATCCATGATCCCTTCCGGCGAATCCGCTCTGACGATCTCCGGAGCGGTCAGGACGGTGACCTCGACGGTGACCGATCCCGCCTCTTCCGCGGAAAGATCCGGGAATCTGGGATCGTGGCAGGCTGCCTTCGCCGCCTCCGCTACGGCCTCCGAAAGCGGCATGGACGGATACGGGAACCCGATGCATCCCCTGAGGTACCCCGACGGATAGACGTTCAGGGTGACGAACGCTCCCCTAAACTCGGAGAACTGTTTCCCTCCGGGGACCGCCGGCTCCGGGCCTCCGGCGGCCTCCGACATCACGCATTCCCTCGCGAATCTGACGGCGAGGGCGCCGGACGCATCGTCCACGGGATCGCTCCCCGTCGGATTCGAACTTGATGGGGACCCTTCCCGGGGTCTCGCCGTCGTCGGCCCCGGCCCTGTCCTGCCTGGGGGCGGAGCGGGAAGCCTCCTTCCAGCTGTCCTCCATCCCGGAAGCCGCGTTCTTCATGATCTCCGGCCCCGGCATCTTCTGGATCAGCGCGGACATGCCCATCATGAAATTCATCCCCATGGTCATGAAATACTTCTGGACCTCCGGGTCGTTGAAGGCGTCGAATGCCGTGCGGAACGAATCCTCGCACTTCATCCTGTCGTGCATCGCCCTCTCCCTGGCCCAGTAGAAGTCCTCCGCTGCCCTGCGGCGGGCGTAGTCGCTGAACCTGCTCGGGCGGCGGTAATCGTCCTCCCTGCCGCGGCAATCGCGGTAGCCTCCCATGCCGAAGGATTCCCTTCCCTCGGCGCGGTCCATCATCGCCTCTATGAGGTCCCTGTTCTCTTCCACGAATCTGTATATCTCTTCGTCTGTGTGCTGCATTTCCGTTCCTCCTGAATCTTATCTTGAGAATGCCGTTCTTGAATTCCGCCCCTCCTATCTCCGAATGGACCAGGGTATCCGGAAGCTGGATGTTGCGCTTCTGGCTTCCCACATGGACCATGACGGTTGCCTGGTCTATGCGGAACAGCTCCACGTCCCCTCCGTCGACGAACGGCATCTTCATCGTCAGCCAATGCTCCCCTTCGACGGTGGTGAAGCGCATCGGGCTCTGCGAGGAGTAGACCTTGGCGGGGTCCTCATCCCCGAATATCATGTCGGCCATCCTGTCGAGCTTGTCCAATCCGCGGAGCTCCGTGCGCATCATCTCGCACTTCTTCATCTCCAGCGGGTCGAATATGTCGTGTATCTCCTGCATGTAGGCGTCCTGCTCCGCCAGCTTATCGGCGAGGAACCCGTCTGTGCCGGCTTCCTTGGGGATGACCTTGTTGACGACTATGCCCTCGACGTTCTTGTTGTACAGGCACAGGTAGGTGTATGCCCTCATCGTCTCTTTTATGACCATCCTCTCGGGGTTGAGGATCAGTCTGACCGTGGTGTTCTCGGGATCTTCCAGAACATCCTTGACCTCGGTCATGTTCTTCTTGATGACCTCCAGGGAATCCATGACCTCCTTGGAAGGCAGCGGCATGTCGATGAACTTCCCGACGGTGAACCTGGCGAATCCCAGAAGCTTCTTGACCACCGAGAATATGCGGTCCATGTACCAGTTCGAGACGTCAGGGAAGCTCAGCAGCCTGAGGGTCTCGCCTGTGGGAGCGGTATCCAGCACCACGGCGTCATATGAGTCCTCCTTTCTGAACGTGTTGAGGTACAGGAGCGCGGAGATCATCTCCATCCCCGGGAATATCGCCATCTCCTCGGCGGATATCTCGCCCATGCCCTGCGAAAGCATGAATGCCGCGACGTAATCCTGTATCTCGCTCCAATGGTTGCGCATCTCGTAGATGACATCTATCTCGAAGGCATCGAAATTCTCGGCCACACGGGTTATCTCGTTGCCGAGCTCCATGCCCAGCGAATCTCCGAGCGAATGCGCCGAATCAGAGCTCATTAATATGGTGCGGTAGCCCAGCTTGGACAGCCTGTATGCGGTGGCCGCCGATGTGGACGTCTTGCCGACGCCCCCCTTGCCGGTGTAGATGATCAGACGCATGCATACGGAATCTATCAACTGGTTAATAAGAATCCCACAAGGTTCCTCTGGGCTGAAACAGATATGGTGCCGGGAATGGGGTTCGAACCCATGACCTTCGGATTTCCCTGGAAGAGGTCTATTGACCAGAACCCTATGAGTCCGACGCTCCACCAGGCTGAGCCACCCCGGCCTTGGAACGGAGCATTGGGTTCTGGTTTATATCGGTTTCTACTGGCCCAGCAAAAAAAGAACCGGGCATCGGGTAAAACGGCTCCGGCCGCCCGGCCCATAGCGGTAGAAAGTCCGGGGATGCTCCCATGCAAAAAGGCCGCGGAAAACTGCGGGAATATGAGAAATCAAAAGGTTTGAGGGCCCGGAGGCCCTTGGAAATCACTCGGAAGCCTCTTCCGCTTTGGGCTCCTCGGCGGGGGCCTCTTCGGCGGCGGGAGCCTCCTCGGCCACGGGCTCGGCCGCGGGCATGATGGATTCGGGCTCTCCCTCTCCCTCTTTCAGGACTTCGGACTTGCGGATCTCGATCCTCTTGATGGGTATGACGATGCGGCACGCCCTGGCGAGCTCCTTGGCGAGGTCTCCGGACACGATGTCCTTGACGATCTCGGAAAGGGTCCTCTCGGCTCCGATCTTCTTCAGGGTCTCGCCGATGACGGCTCTCATGCCCTCTTCCTGGGAAGACTGGATCCTCCTCTCGGCGATGGACATGGTCTTGATCCTGTAGACGAATCCGTCCTTGGTGGTGATGTCGACGACATGGTCGGTCTTGGTCTTTCTCCTGCGGGTCAGCCTCCTGACGTAGTCGCTGGTCAGGTCGTGGCCGATGAAGACGGTCTTAGCGTCGTAGCCGTCGACGGATGCAACCCTGAATTTCAGCTTGATGTGCATCTTGGAGAAATCTCCGGTGAGATCCTGGACGGTGACCTCGACGGTACGTCCGATGACGTAGTCGGGATCCGCGGAGGGGGTCTCTCCGACCTCTGCCTCGTTGAACATGCGGGGGGCGTGGATTTTGTACCACTCTTTTGCTTTCCACTTGTCCTTCACTTTACGGCCTGCCGCCGCCTTGGGTTTCTTTGCCGGTGCCATATTCACAGCTCCTCTGAACTGTCCCATGCGATTCGGTAGCCCTATTAAAACGTTGTTCAGGTGCCTCCCGACATTGTTTATCGGAAAACATATACAGCCAGACATTTTGTTTTATCATTATAAGGATAAAATTACCCTTAAAAAAATAGTACCGCTTGTATATAAAATTAACCTGAAAAAACCGAACCGGGAAGACGCCGCCGGAAGCGATGGCGCATCGGCCGCCTCGAAGCAGAACCGGAATGGAAACGGAAAAGAAAGGATGACCGAGGGGGATATTCCCCCTCTTGAAAGTTTCAGAGCGTCACGGGGGTGACGTGGGCGGAGAGCGCGAGGTCTTTCGCGTTCATTCCCATGGCGAGTCCCATGAGCTGGGACAGGTGGAGCACGGGGATAGAGTATCCGAGCTCTTTCTGGACGCCGTCGAACTGCAGGTGGCAGAACGGGCAGACGTCTATGATGTACTGGGCTCCGGATGCCTTCATGTTCTCCAGGTTGGTCTGGGTGAACTTCTTGGCGACGTCTCCGAAAGCGGCTTTCAGACCTCCTCCGGCTCCGCAGCACAGCGTCTTGTTCTGCCTGGGCATGCTCTTGGCTCCGGTGGCCTCGATGAGGTCGTCCAGGATGTGGGGGTTCTCGGGGTCGTCGACGTTCTTGATTCCGCTGGGCTTGAGGAAGTGGCATCCGTAGAACGCCGCGACCTTGTAGCTGAGCGGGTTGGTGATCTTAGCTTTGATCTTGTCGACGCCGACCTCGTTGTAAAGGACCTCGGCGAAGTGGCGGACGACGGTGGTTCCCTTGTACTCCATGCCGACCTGGGCGAGGATTCCGTTGACCTCTTTGAGGAGGGCGGGGTTCTCTTTGAGCTCGTGGGCGGCGTCGAAGAGGGATCCGTAGCATCCGTTGCAGATGGTGACGATGGGGAGGCCCGCTTTCTCTGCGAGAGCGAGGTTCCTGGCGGCCGCGGCGAGCCAGGTCTTCTTGTTGAAAGCCCTGATGACTCCGGGGGCGGGGCAGCAGCTCGCGTCTTTGAGGTCTACGAGCTCGATGTCCAGCGCTTTGCATACTTCCCTGGTCGATTTCTCGATCCCGGGGTATCTGAGGGGTGCGATGCATCCGAGGAAAAATGCGTACTTTGCCATTGAAATCACTCCACGATCTTGCAGAATCCGGTTGCCTTGAGGATCTTGTCAAGGTCGGCTTTGGCTGCTGCGTTGGCCAGGACGGTCGGGGGAACCTCGGGGAGGCCCATCTCTTTCCTGAGAGCGGAAACTTTGTCGGAGACCGAGACGGTGTGGCCGAATTTGGCGAGGTTCTGCGCGGTCTTCTTGTGGGCGTCGAACATGTGGCCTTCGGAAACGGCGATGTTCCTGAGGGCGATGACGATGTCGACGATGGGGACCTGACGGGGGCACCTCTCGACGCAGGTGTAACATGTGCTGCACTCCCAGAGTTCCTCGCTGTTGACGATCTCGTCTTTCAGACCGAGCTGCGCCATCCTCATGAGCTTTCTTACCCTGTAGGAGGTCTGCCTGCCGGAGGGGCATCCTGCTGTGCAGGTTCCGCACTGGAAGCACATTTTGACTTCTTCTCCGCCGGCCTCGGCGATCTGCCTTGCAAAATCGGGGTTAGGCGTAACCATAGTATCAGAGGTTGGATTGGATATTCCGTATATAATACAGATAGTCGCAAGCACGCAAGTATTATCCTTTGGGATAATGCTCAGAACGTCATGGCGGCCAGGGATCTCATCAGGCGCGAGATGCTGCGCGTCTCCTTCCTGTATATGGCGGTGACGGCGTGCCTGAGCATCTTGGGATCGACGGCGCTCTTATAGCGGATGTTCTTCCTGGCGAGGGCCGCCTCGTCGGCGAAGAAGCTCTTCCCGGAATTCACCAGCTCCTGCAGGGACTGCGTGACGGAATCCACGGAATACTCCCTCCCGGTGGAATCCAGATACATATATGCGACCCTCTGCGCACCGTAAGCATATCTCATGAAGGACGGGCCGTTGTCCACGAAGACCATCCCCATGTAAGCGATCTCCTGCATCTCGAATCCGTCGGCATCGAAGAGATATAGGGGATCGTCGATGACCGCGAAATCGGCTCTTCTTTCCCTCATCATCCTTATGCTGTGCTCGTCGTCGGATATGACCGCCCTGGATTTCGGGAGGCTGACGGAAGCCATCGCGGAGAGCACCATCTCCTCGGTCACCGGGCTGCAGCAGACCGTGAACGGGCGCCCGGTCTCGCATCTGTGGGCCATGGAACGGGCGGACGCGGCTATCTCCAGCCCTTCCGCCGTGAGGACGGATCCAGATGGGGTGGTCTTCAGCACATCCGCCCCGGCGGCCTCCGAAATAGATGATATATACTTATTCAGGACGGGCGCGGAGATCCCGAGTTTCCTGGCCGCGGAGGCCTGGCTGCCGGAATCCTGCACCGCGAGAAGGGCTTCCAGCTGGCGGGAAGTCACCACGGTGCCGTTTATCTCCAGCGAGATCTGCGCCTTTATGTCCATGGTTCCCGGAACGTATGCGCGCGTTTAATCTGTTCGGAAAGACCGCCGGATCGCTCCCTCTCCCACATGTCCAGCAGGCTGCCCTCGAACGGCTCGTGCAGAGTATTCCCGGGGATGTAACCCCTGATGTTCAGGAGCGATCTGATAAGGAGGACGGCGCCCAGAACGGACAGGAACACCAGCGGCACCGTGCCTAGGCCGTCGAAGATCAGGTCGAAGCTCGCCAGAAGGTCGAAGGCCGAATGCATCACGATGGTAGCATGCAGCCCGTATTGGATGTAGACGTATCCGAACAGCATCCCGCTGATGAACGTGTCCGGGAATTTCATGATGCTCCATCCGTCCAGATGCATGAGCCCGAATAAGACCGAGGAAACGGCGAGGAGCACCAGGGCGATCCTGCTCATCCCGAATCCGCCCAGCAATTCCTTGGAGCCGCCTCTGCCTTTCAGTCCGCATATGAGGGACATCGGCACGCCGATCAGCAGCAGCCTGAAGATGATCTCCTCCTGCGGCCCGGCGTTCAGCATCATTGCCATTATGGCATATGTGCTGTATCCGTCGAGAAAATCTTCGGTGATCCCCTCGTGGATCAGATGCGACAGCAGGATGATCGCGACGGAGGTAGTTGCGGTGATGGATAGAAGAATGGCAGCCTTGCTGAGGGGGGCCCTCATGAAGCGCGCATCCTTTTCCTCCGGAGGGCAGCCGCGCATGCGTCTGCGCATATCCTTGATGAGAAGCGCCAGACACACCAGGTAAATGACCGCGCCGATGATCGGCTCCAAGAATCCGACGGGATATTCGCCTTCATTGAGGGTATGGGCCTCGGAAGGGGCCGCGAGGATGAGATACGCGAACGATATTATCGTGACAGCCAGTATGGCCAGGACGGAAACGAACGTGCACACCACGTATAATCTGCAGTTTCTGTCTCTGAGACCTGGCTTTTGCATGGGCAGCAGCATCCATTCCGCAGATTTATCAGTTCACTATGAAAGAACGGCCGCCTCGCTTGCGGGAAGGCAGCTCCTCGCACATGGCCGCCACGACTTTCCTGAGCAGATCGGCGTCATAAGGCTCGGTGAAGCGGATCATCTCCTGCCCGCCCTCATACGGATGGTCTGGCGGGAAATCCCTGAGCATCCCCGCGGATGCCTTCGTGATCTTCAGAAGAAGCCTGCCGTCGTAGATGCCTCCGAACAGCTTCCCGTCCATATACAGAAGATATTCTCCCATCATCCTGCGGGATCTGACATCGGGAAGGATGGCTTTTATCGCTTCCAAAGAGCTGGCTTCCGACGGCATAGGATCGTTCCGGCTGCCCCGATGGGCTTCCGCTCGGATAACCGTTCCGGATCTCATCTGAAAAACTGCCGAGGAAAGCATTCCGCATCGGCCCTCTGAATGGCTTATGCGATCAGTTTCAAGTCTCCGCCGGTGAACGATATGCGTCCGGACGTTTTTTTGAACCCCAGAACGACTTTCCCGTTCAGGTCCGGGCTGACTTTGAAGCGCCCTTTGTGCCATATGGGAACGGTTTGATACGTCTGGACAGTCAGGATCCCATATGCTTTCCTGGTACCGCCAGTGACGGCGGCCTCTTCAGTTAGACGCCATTCGATCAGCAGATCGGTGCTTTCATGAAGGAAAAAACTCGCTGTGAACGTTCCCGGCGACCTCTCAACCATCATAGAGAAGTACCTTCCGTATGAAAGCTTCATCTGGACTTCCCCCTCTTTTACGTTTTCGACGGTGCAAGTGACCGTTATGCGGTGCTGCTGGACCTGCCTGGCAGAATACATCTCGGAATCCAGCTTAGCCATCAGCTTGCAGAGAGCCTCTCTGCGGTCAGGCCCCAGTGGCAGCTTCAGCGCCTCGCTGATCTCGCCTCTGGCCGCATCATATTTGGAGGCGGTTTCGTCGTCCAAGGCAGTTATCGACCACCCGGAGATGCGCTCGATAATGCTGTCGGCCACGGGATTGATCGATTCCGGATAGAGCTCTGCCAGCGCCATTTCGACGCGGTTGTCTATGGTTCCGGCTTCGTTCGACTCCAGAAATGCCTTTATCTCGCCCAGAAATCTTTCCGGCCCGCCGCAGGATCTGACGCCGAACTTGAGGGCGTCCGTATTCAGGCCTCTGCCGTCTGCCAGAGACAGGAAATACCATGCGACCGGATCGTCTGACTTCATGCGGACGAACTCTTCCGCGTACCCCCTGACCTTTGAAGAATTTCCGCGGCTGAGAAGCATCAGCCGGTGAAGCCCCTCGATGCTGAGATGGCTTCCTTCCGCAGGTTTCTCGACCATGATTTTGGTTCCGCAATAGACGCAGAACCCGAACTCGCGGGAACCTTCAAGCTCGATTGCGCCTCCGCATTTGGGGCAGAGAAGGGACACGACGGCCATGCGCCGATGTATCGGGGGAACATATATACGCCCATCGCGGGAACCGACAGCCAAACGATAAAGCATAGCCGCCATACCCCATCCGATGGACAAGGAATTCTGCAGGCGCGGCTCGAGCATCATCGTCGTCGGGCTGGGCAGCCCGATCATGTGCGATGACGCGGTAGGGCTGAGGATATCGGAGAGGATAGAGAGCATGGATCTTCCGGACGTAGACTGCGCCCAGGAGGCCGTCGGCGGCCTGGACATTCTGCCGGTCATACACGGCTACAGATTCGCGGTGATCGTCGACGCCATACAGACGATGCAATACGAGCCCGGGACCGTGATGCTTTACAGCGAATCGGATTTCGACGGCGTCATCGCGGGATCGTCATGCCACGACGTGAACCTCCCCACCGCCATGAAGATCGGCCGCCAGATGGATCCGGAGATCATGCCTGAGGAAGTCAGATTCGTGGCCATAGAAGTGGCCGACATCCGCACCATGTCGGAAAAGATGACCCCGCCCGTGGAAGAGGCGGTGGAGAGCGGCGCGGACGCCGTCCTCCATCTGATAAATGAATTCAGAAAGAAAGGGAGTTCAAATCGAAATCCCTGATCTTCTTGCTCTTCTTCCCGAGGACGACGGCGTTCAGCCTTTCCAGGCGCAGGATATCCTCCGCCGTGCGCATGACGTCCTCGCCGGTGACGGCGTCTATCCTGGCCAAGCGCTCCTCGAGGGTCTCCGCGGAGCCGTTGAGCATATGGTTGACCCCGAGCCTGTACAGCCTGCTGTCCGTCGATTCCATGGCGCGGACGTTGGCGCCCTTCAGAAGCCTCTTAGTGCGCTCCAGCTCGCCTTTCTCCAGGCCTTCCCTACAGAGCTTCCCGATCTCCGACGCCGCCGTGCACATGGACTCAGCCACGTTGGGCCCGGTGCAGGACATGTATGTCGCCAGGCTCGAGGAATCGCTGTGCTGCGACACCGTAGTATAAACGGAATACACCAGAGCTTTCCTCTCCCTGACGCCCTGGAACAGCCTGGAGCTGGTCCCCGACCCGAGCGCCGCGGCCAGAACCGACACGGCCATCCTGTCTTTGTGGGACGCCCCGTACGCGGGGAATCCCATGGCAATCTGGTAGTGGTCGGCATCGTTCTCCGCGAACCTGTATCCCTGCTCCGGGATGCGGGGCGCCTCCCTTATGTTCCTGGATCCTCCGGACATCCCGTCCAGGACGCTCCCGGCCCATTCCGCGGTCTCTTCCGGATCCACCGCCCCGACCGCATAGACCGCGAGGTTCGGGATCCTGTATTTCTCCTCGTAATACTCCCTCAGATCCTCGTGGGTCAGCCCCTCCACCACGGATTCCAGGCCGCCCTCGTCCTGGGAGAGCGGATGCCCCCTCCAGAGCTGGGACTCGAACAGATCGTGGATGTAGCTCTCGGGCTCGTTCTTGATCATGCTGAGCTCCTGGAGCACGATCTTCTTCTCCAGCTCGGTGTCCTTCTCGTTGATCCTGGGGTTCGCGACGATGTCCCCGACGATATCCATCGCGACGTCGGCGGTCTCCTTTATCGTGATACCGTAGAAAGCGGTCATCTCCTTCGCGGTGAAAGCGTTGAGCTCGCCTCCTGCCCCTTCGATCTCCTTCGCCATCTGGTATGAATCCCTGGATTCGGTCTCCCTGAACACGGTGTGCTCCAGAAGATGGGAGAGACCGGATATCCTGCCGCATTCGTCGCGAGATCCCGTGGCCACGCCTATCATGTATCCGGCGCTCTGGCTCCCGGGGATGGCCTCGGTCACCACCGGAATCCCGCCGGAGGTCTTCGATATCCTTATTCCATGCCCGCTCATGCGGACCCGAACCGCGAAACCCATTATTACATTTAATGTGATGGCGGAGCATGGACATCAGGACCGTCAGATATTCCGTTCCGGATCTGGACGAGCCGTCGGCGATAATAGGATTCCCCAGCAGCGGGCTGGTAAGCTCGATCGCCGCCAATTATTACGTTTCGCAGCTGAAAATGCCGGTGATCGCCGGCCTTTCCGGGCCCGACCTCCCGCCGTACTGCTTCCTGTCGGGAGGGAATGCGTATCCGCCCATCAGGATGTACGGATACAAGGGCAAGGTCAGAAGAGGGAAGAAAGGGAAGGACGTCGTCGTCTGCCTCTCGGAATACGCCCCCAAGCCGGAGCAGTGCTACGAAGTGGTCCAATCCCTGGGCGAATATCTACGCTCACTCGGGACGAAGGAAGTGATCTGCATCGAAGGCGTCCCCCGCATGAGCCCGGAGGATTCCATCATCGCCTGCGGATCCGGGCCGGGATCGACGGATATGCTGAGGAAATCCAAGGTTCCGGTGATGGACAGCGGGATGATCAGGGGGACCAGCGGCGTGATGATGTACGAAGGGCCGCGTTACGGGTTCGACGTAATGTCGCTCATAGTCCCGGCGAACCAGAGCATCCCCGATCCGGGCGCGGCGGCGAGCATAATCGGCCCGATCTCAAGGATAATACCGGGGCTGAAGGTGGATCCGGACATGCTTTTCAAAGAGGCGGAAGAGATAGACAAACGTCTCAGCATAAAATTCCCGCAGGAGCCGGATTCCAACAAAATGATCTACGGATGACCGACACAGATAACTATGCGATGCCGATGCGAACCCCATGGAACTCGTACCATCGAAATTCTTTATCACCAGCAGCTCGGCTTTCAGCGAGGTCTCCGATCTGAACGCCTTCGACAAGGCCCTCATCAGCGCGGGCATAGGCGAGCAGAACCTGGTGTCCGTCTCCTCGGTGATCCCGGTGGGGGCCGAACGCATCGGGATCTGCGACATGCCGATGGGCGCCATCACGCACTGTGTCCTGGCCCAAATGCGCGGGAGCGAGGGCGAGACCATCGCCGCGGGGATAGCGTACGCCTACAGGAAGGACGGCAAGGGCGGATACGTCGCAGAAGGCCACATCCACGGCTCCGCGGAATCCCTCAAAGAAATCCTGAAATGGAAGATGGACGAGATGGCCCGCATACGCGGCGTCGAATTCGACGGCATAGACTTCGTCACCGAAGAGCTGGCGATTCCCATGGACAACTACGGATGCTGCCTGGCCGCCCTCGTCTTCACAGAATACAGGCGATTGCGATGTCGTACGGCCTCGCCCAGTGCGGAAGCTGCAGGCGCCCCCGCATAATAGACCTCTCGAAGAAAGCCTCGGTCTGCCCTTACTGCGGGACGGAATCCCGCACCGACATGATCTCCGTCTTCTACAGGTCCGAGAGCCAGGAAGCCGTGAGGGAGGCTCTGGCCCAGGCCACCAGCTTCATCCCCCTGGACGCCCTCGAAAAGAGAAAGAAGATAGCCGAGGCCGACCCCTACTCGACGATGGTTTACAGATACGAGCACTGCTCCGACCTGAACGGCAAGATGGTGATCCTGGCTGAGGGCCTGACCGAGATCAAAGGGACCTTCACAATGGACGACGTCAGAGAGATAGCGGGCGACCGCGCGGAGAAGATGGTGTCAGCGATGCTGGACCGCTGCATCATATTCGAAGTCAGGCACGGCGTTTACAGGGCCTGATCCCCGGCCTCATTTCATGCCGGGGATGTCGTCCCTCTTTTTGCCTTCCATTTTGAGGACGTCCCTGACGACGCCGGGAAGCTTCACGCGCATCATCCTGTAGAAATAGAATCCGGATATCAGCAGAAGCAGAACCTGGCACACATAATATGTGATCTGCCCTCCCAATTCCCCTCCCTGGAGGACCACCGTGAGCACGATGTTGTACGCGGCGAGGATGAGAAGCGCCTGGAACAGGAACTGCGTCGGATAGTTCCTTGCGATGCCCTCCCCGACGTTGGTGCCGCACGCCCCGAGCATCAGAGCCAGGGATACCGAGATGACCACCATGGTGACGGCGGAAGCGTCGAGATGGTCGACCACGCTGGCAAGAGTGAAGCATATGCCAGTTGCGAGGCCGCTGGACATGCCCAGGCCGAGTCCGTACCCGTAGAAGACGGAATCCGATTTCCCGCGGAACCGCCTCAGATTCATGACCACGAACATCGCCAGTATCTGCACGGCGGCGAAAAGCAGCATGTATATGACATTGGAAGCGAACCCGAACAGCCTGAGCAGGACGAAGAGAACCGACCCCTCGACCAGGCCGACTATGAAGAGGCTGAAGAACATGGGGTCGCTGAAGAACGGCTGCTCCACCTTCGGGAAGGTGTAATCCCTCACGACAAGAT
>JAEEJP010000079.1 GCA_016281925.1 Methanomassiliicoccaceae archaeon | reverse complement strand
CCATGCGACGTTCAAAGACTTGAGAGTCGAATCGAATTCAGCCATCAGACACGGGGCTTCCATAGATTCAGAACGCATGGGCATCGAAATCCCGGCAGGGGACGGAAACATCGAAACGAAAGCCGAATCGGCGTCGTTGTCCTTCTCCTCCAATCTGTCCTTCAAGAAGCTCCAGGAAGCCTATGAAAACGGCTTCGACTCCGACGCCGACTTAGACTTCGAGGCTCGCCTGACAGGGGCGAATCTGAATTACGTCGGCAGTGCCACGAGCGTCATGATCTCGGGAGACGAATCGTCCGTCCTGTCCGCGGAGATCGCTTTCGAGCACTCCGAAAGATGGAAGAAGACTGTGCTAAACGCAGATCTGTCCGCCCCGGGATACAATCTGTCGGAGAAGAACGCGGCAGACGGCATGGAGATGTCGGCATCCGATCCGGAGCTGAAGCTCGAAGACATAGACGTGGACGCCGTCCGCCCCATGATCGAATCAAAGGCCTTCGACATCGCCAAGCTCCTTGACAACACGGAAAGCGTGACTGCGAAATCGTCCTCCGCCGAATTCGGACGTGGAGACCTTCGGATCGAGCTCACATCGGCTCAGATGAGAACCGGCTCCTCCGGCTGGTACACCGCCTCGGTGGAATGCGGCTCGTTCTCAGCCCACGTCCCTTCCGACGGCGGCGTGCTGGATGCGGGTGCTGGAACGGTCTCCGCGCGCTTGACGTCAGGGGCGTCCTTCAGCGACCTGTCAGCCGTCTTCAAAGACGGGCTCAAGCTCGAATATGATGAGAAGGTAATGCTTGAAGCGAGCATGGAAGGACTCGAAGCAACCTATTCCGGAGAATCCGCATCCCTGTCGATTACGGATTCTGGACAAGGGTCCCCGGTAACTATCGGCACAACCCTGTCGTATTACAAGGAATCCTCCAAGACGCTTCTGGACCTGAATGCAAAGGCCGAAGGGCATGTGGTGATCCTTGAGACGACAGGCGCGGATGGCAACCTAAGCCTAATCGCCTCCGGACCGTCTCTAAACGTGTCTGAGGCCGACCTGGATGCCATCGTCTCAGCCTACAATGACACAGGCACAATCATGCCGGGAATGCTGGATCTCTGCGAATCTTTGGAGTTCACTTCTAAGGATTTGAGCATCGAGACAAGCGGGGGCAGCGACCTTGTCCTTGATGTCGAAAGGCCGGCACTGAAGATCGGGACCGCACCGAGCACGTTGCATTTCGACTCCGGCCGCCTGTCCCTGTCTGCCGACGTGGAGGAAGGCAGGTTGGCTCTTGTGGCCGTTTCTGTAACGGCTGATTTCCTGTCCGATGCGTCTTTCTCCGAGATCGCAGACATCGTAAAGAACGATTTGAAGTTCGAATCCGACGTCAAGATGGATGCGAAGGCCTTCCTGACAGGAGCCGCCATGTCCTACTCCAGCGAATCCGTATCCCTGTCCCTTGCGGAGATAGACGGCCCAGGCACTTCAGCGGCAACTCTGGTGGCGTCCCTGCAGAACAACGAGGCCGCTTCAAAAACGCTCCTGGATTTGGATGCCGACGCCGAAGGATACGTCTTGGAATTCAAGAGCCACGGCCTGCATCGCGGGAAGCTCCCGCTAAAAGGCGACGACCTTAGCCTTATGGCAAACGGCCCCGCCCTTGACGTCAAGGGGTTGGAGATATCGTACCTCATGCGGATCTACGAAGATGGAGGGTTGGGCATCCAGCAGGTGCTCGACCATTGCGATTCGACAAGGCTCTCGACGAGACACGCGGAAATCGAG
The DNA here is from genome assembly GCA_016281925.1 of Methanomassiliicoccaceae archaeon. Classification (GTDB taxonomy): domain Archaea; phylum Thermoplasmatota; class Thermoplasmata; order Methanomassiliicoccales; family Methanomethylophilaceae; genus Methanoprimaticola. The sequence goes on along the minus strand of JAEEJP010000079.1, from coordinate 981 downwards.
TGGGACGGGGACGGCGAAGCCGATGCCGTGTTGGACGACGCCAGCGCCGGCCTCTCCAGAAACGTGGACGGGATGGCGGTAATCGCCTTCGTCATGGAAAAGGCCAAGGTGTCCGCCCCTGTCAAGGATATGACAGCGAACGTCCAAACCGGATCCACAGAATTGTCGATGTCCTCGGACGTCGGGTTCTCGGAACTTGTGGACCTGGTCCTCGACGGGATAAGGTTCGAGAAGGACGCCGATGTGAGGGTTTCATTGAAAAGCGGATGGCTCGACATCGGGCTGGACAGCGGCGACGAATCGTATTCCTTGTCGATCACGCCCAGAAAGGACTCGTCCGGATCCCAGGTCAGGCTTGACCTGAACCTAATTCATTCCTCGTATAACGACAAGACGACGGTCAGCGGAAAGCTGGACGCATCCGGATACACTACCGCCGTAGAGGCTGACGTCGGCAAGGAATCCTCCGGGAGATTCCTGAGCATCCCGTATTCTACAAGCAAGTCGTCACAGCTGAGGGCCGTCTTGGACGACCTTTCGTCCGATGTGAGCGGGTTCGACGTCGGAGCCGCCTACAGCATCATTGAAAGAGAAGGGACATTGACCATCCAGCAGCTCCTGGATTGCGGTGACGGTATGAACGTCGGGTCCTCGCACGCCTCCTTGGACATCGATGCCGACGGGGAATACGAGGTCCTCGTCTCCGGGCTGAGCGTCGCCTTGAGCAAAAGCATAGTCGGGCAGAACGTGATGTCGCTGGCATTCGAGGACATGGCCACGTCCGTCGATTTGAGACAGGGAACGGTCGGCATCCGCTCAGGGGCATCTGAAATCATCATGGTCTCCGAAGGATCCTTGACGGAATGCATCGACGCGTTCCTCTACGGCGTGGATTTCTCCAAGGAGACGCATGCGGAGATCAGCCTGTCCAACGAGAGCATCCTCCTCGAATATGACAAGGGGAAGGAATACGTCTCGCTG
>JAEEJP010000078.1 GCA_016281925.1 Methanomassiliicoccaceae archaeon | reverse complement strand
TCCTCAGCGCGCTGAGGATCCAGAAGCCCGACGAGAGGCAGACGCTGCCCGCATCCCAATACATCCCTCAAAGCGCCATCGAAACTGTGAAAGAGGGCCAGAAGGCCGAATGATATACCTACAAAAATGAGAAATTCAGTTATGACAAAGAAGATAGTTTCGGTTCCCTGAGGAATTTCGAGGGCGAAGTACGCACCAACAGCTACGGAATCATGGAAGATTACGACCTCGAGATGTACATCGGACCCCACAACATCCTGCAATCCTGGGACATCGAAGATTTCAGACCCGGCAACCTCAGGACAAATCTTCCTTTCATCAACTTCTGAAACTGCTCAGCCGAATTGCAGACCCACGCAATCCGGCCCCCTTTCATATCTGACTGCTTCCGATGGCCTGCGATTCCGCCTTCCGCCCGGATGACGGGCGTCATTAATGTTTTATCAGCAAAGCACATCGTCTGGGCATGTGGCTATGGCTGGCGGCGACTCTGGGAGGCGTAGCGCTGCTGTCGGCCGTATACATCGGCCCCAAACGCGGAATCCTGGGGGAGAATGCGCTGATCCCGATGATCGGAACGGCCCTGGGAATGGCCGTCTGCGTAATTCTTGCTTCGCACGATGGATTCATGCATTCTTTCGGAACGTTCGGGATACAGCTTTCCATCCCCTTTCTCGGAGCCGTCGCCGCAGCGGAATCCATCCGTTCCAAAAGCAGAATATGGCCGATCATTGCGGTTGCAGGATCCATATCCGCCGCGGCCATCGCGCTGATACACTTAGGGAATGCCGGCCTGTATGAAGGGACCCTCATATCCATGGGCGCCGCCGCCGTCGCATTGATGCTGTCCGACCTCGGAGGGTTCCTCCGCGAGCCCTGCCGGAACATCCTTCTTTGCGCGCTCATCACCCTTGCCATCGCCGCCGGGATCGCTCTCCTGTGGTTCGGGACCATTGGCATCGCCGCCGTCCTGACGGATTATCTGGACATTCTCGACCTGGCATCAGGCATCTTATTCGCGTGCGCGGAGCTTCCGGTCTGCATATCGGCATTCCGCTGCGGAGGCCATGGAACGGTCGCATCCGCTGCCCTGACGATGTCTCTGCTGGCAGAGGCGATCTGCATATTCTCGTTCATCGCGATGGGAGGCCTGATCTACTGAATCCTATCATTGCGAAAGCGGTTCTGGCGCTGGTTCTTGTCGCATCCGCGGCGGCAGTGCTCATAGCTTCGGAACACCCGGACGCGGAGCACGATCCGAGCTTCCCCAGCCTGAGAATAAACACCGGAGGCGCCGCCATCGAAACCAAAAGCGCCTACATCCATTGCACGGTCGACGCGGAATCCGGCCAAGATGACATCTCCGGCGCGGAAGCGAAGATCAAAGGCCGCGGGAACTCGACCTGGGAGCAGCCTAAGAAACCGTATACCCTCAAGTTCGGAGAGAAAACCAGCCTCTTCGGGATCGGCCCCTCCAAATCCTGGGTCCTTCTGGCCGATTATCTGGACAAGAGCATGCTCAGGAACAGAATGTCCCAATCGGTGGCCGAGACCCTGGGGGTTGAGCCCCTTTCGTCGCAGCACGTCAACCTGTACCTCAACGGCGAATATGCGGGAGTGTATCTGCTGATCGAGAAGATCGGGCTGAAGAACGATGAGGGGTTCGTCCTGGAGATGGACTCCCATGCGGCCTCCGAAGGCACCGAAGGCGTGGATTATTTCTCGGTAAACGGGAAGGACTACGGAATCAAGGAGCCGAACTGCACTCCGGAGCAGGTCGCCGGGATCAAGAAGTTCATGGAGGACGTATGGGATGCTATAGACTCGGGCAAATGGCAGCGGGTGACGGAGTTCCTGGACGCGGAATCGTTCGCCGCCACCTACATAGTGGAAGAGCTGTTCCACGATGCCGACGTCAATCTCTCCAGCTTCTATTTCCATATGGGCCGGGACGGGAGATTATGCAGCGGGCCGATATGGGACTTCGATCTCTGCGCCGGGAACTACAACACCATGCGCTCAGACGATCCCGATTGCATGTATGTCGCCGAGACGAGCGGGTGGTACTCGTCGCTGCTGGAATACGGAGAGTTCCTGGATCTTGTCTCGGAGACGCTGAGAGAGAAGGAGCAGGACATAAGATCCGCGATAAGCGGGACCATATCATATGCGCTGCAGCACGACGGCGACTTCATGAGGAACTTCGAGAGATGGAAGACCCTGGGCAGGAACGTGGATATGAACCCTCCCGCGCTCATGGCTTTGGACACATGGCAGGAGCACGTGAAACTTCTGGACATCTGGCTGGAGAAAAGCCTGAAGTCCCTTCTGCGCGAGTACTGCGGAACAGCCCGATCCCGGTTGATCTCTTGTCCCGATGGACTTTCGGACAGCGAATCTGTAGAAATAATTATATACGACCAATATATTCAGAGTTTCGGCAAGACGGCCATAGCGGCGGGGAAACACCCGGTCCCATCCCGAACCCGGCAGTAAAGTCCGCCCGCGTACCTGTCTGTACTGTATTGCGCAAGCGTACGGGAACTCAAGCACGCTGTCTGCCACTTTTCCTACTATCATCTGATCGTCCTTTTAGGCCGCCATATTGCGTACCACAGGGACGACAGAAAACCAAAACCAGATTATCCTGCATTTTTCTCTCCTCGGCCACTCGATCCGACCGGTTCAGCATTCTTCAGACCGGGATTCTGACACCCATATGATCGGCATGGCCAGCCATCGATAGTCAATTGTATATTATTTAACCATTATAATGACAATCATCTAAACAGTAATGGATTAGCAGATTATAATGCATATTAGTTTTTAAATTATTAGACAAATGAACAATCATAATCAATTAGATTTAAATAATGACCATGCAAATTTCAACCCGCAACGGCTCAGCCAAAAGACCGGGCCGATCCTGCATCAGCAGGAAAGCTTCTCAGGGTGTTCCAGCGGTAGCTGAGGCTATAGCCCGGGAAGCAGAAGGTGAAAAAAATGAGCTACTTCAGAATAGCGATGTACCTGCTGCCGGCTCTGGCAGCATCGCTCATCGTAATATTGGGGGCAACATCCGTATCAGCGGCAGCCGGCGCATATGAGACGATCGGTTCCGGGGACATATGGGTGGTAGTCGCCTCGGTTCTTGTGTTCCTTATGATCCCTGGCCTTGCCCTCTTCTACGGCGGGCTTCTGAGAAAGGAAAGCATGGTCTCCATCCTCGTTCAGACCACGATAGTCGTCATCATGTCCGCGGTCGTGTGGATCGTCTGCGGATACTCCCTTGCGTTCAGCGGAGGTGAAGGCGGAATCATCGGAGATCTCGACTACCTGTTCCTGGACGAGCTTATTGACGACATGGCCGCAGGCGGCGGAGTGGATTCCCTGCTCTTCGCCGTGTTCCAGATGAAATTCGTGCTGATCACCGCGGCCATCATCATAGGGGCATGCGCGGAACGCATCAGATTCAAAACTATAGCCGTCCTCGCGGTCCTCTGGCCTCTTCTGGTTTACGCTCCGGCGTGCCATTGGGTCTGGGGCGGGGGTTTCCTTGCGGACAGCTTCACCATCGTCGACTACGCGGGAGGGACCGTGGTCCACACGCTCGCGGGAATGTCCGGCCTGGCGCTCGCCGTGTTCGCGGGGCTCAGAGCGAAGAAGATCAGGGAATCCCAGCCGCACAACGTACCCCTCGTATATCTCGGTGTGTTCCTGCTGTGGGTAGGATGGTACGGATTCAACGGCGGCTCGGGACTCGGGACCGGAGGCACCATCGTCAGATCCATCGTCACCACCACAGGATCCGCCGTCGCCGCGACTTTCGTGTGGATGGCCGCCGAGTACTATTTCAAGAAGCAGATAACGGTCATCGGCGTCGGGACCGGGATTCTTGCGGGGCTCGTGTTCATCACGCCTATGGCGGCCTACGTCAGCGTCAGCACTTCGATCGCGGTCGGAATAATCGGAGGCGCAATCTGCTACGGCTTCTCCCACCTCATACACGTCACACTCAAGAACCGCATAGACGACGCTCTCGACGTGTTCGCGGTCCACGGGGTCGGCGGCATATTCGGAACCATACTGACCGCCCTGTTCGTCCAGGAGATATACGGCTCGCCGGTGGACGGGCTTCTGTACGGCGGAAGCGCCGACGTGCTCATCGGGAATTGCGTCGCGGTCGCGGTCTGCGCGGTATTCGCTTTCGCCGCGACCTATGCCATAATATTCCTCGCTAACTTGATATTCCCGGGGAAGCTCAGCGAGAAGGAGATCGAGGAGGGGCAGGACCTCCTGGAGCATCACGAAGACGCTTACAGCTGAGCGGGAAGCATAAACGATTTCGATGGAAGCGGCCTCTTGATTCGTTCGGACCGAGAGGCCGCGAATTGCCGCTATTTTCTGATCGGATTGGCATGCCTACCCACCCATTCCAAAGGATTCCTCATAATCCCGCCGGTTCCGGCTCCTCAATTAATAATATATGGGCGCATTAGCTGATGCATAGGCTAACGATACGGGATGGCCATGTCAGAGATACTTGTTACCGGAGGATGCGGGTACATAGGGTCCCATTGCGTCTTGTGCCTTCTGGACGGAGGCTTCGACGCAGTCATTCTGGACGATTTCTCGACGGGCCGCCGCTCCGTCGGAGAAACCCTGGCATCCGCCGATTCCAAAGGCAGGCTCGCAGAGATCGCCGAGGGCAGCCTTCTCGACCCGGAAAGCATAGACCGCGTCTTCGAGAATCGCAGGATCGATGCCGTCATACATCTGGCCGGCTCCTCCCAGGTCGCCGAATCCGTGTCGGACCCCGGGAAATACTACCGCAACAACGTCGCAGGAACCGTAAACCTGCTGGAATCCATGAGGAACCATGGCATCGGCAGGATCGTATTCTCGTCTTCCGCCGCCGTCTACGGGGAACCGAAGTATGTTCCTATCGACGAGAACCATCCCCTGGAGCCGATGAATCCCTATGGGAAGAGCAAACTGATGGTCGAGCGCATCCTGGAAGATTACGGCAGAGCCTACGGCATCAGAAGCGTCTGCCTCAGATACTTCAACGCCGCCGGGGCGGATCCCGAAGGGAGATCCGGAGAATGCCATGAGCCGGAGACCCATCTCATCCCCAGCATCATCAGATCGCTGCTGGATGGGAACCGCGGATTCAGCATATTCGGCGCCGACTACGGCACCAGGGACGGCACCTGCGTCAGGGATTACGTCGACGTCGGAGATCTGGCGGAAGCCCATCTGCTGGCCCTCCGCTATCTGGAAGAGAACGGTAAATCGGACCGCTTCAACCTCGGCACCAGCAGCGGAAGCACGGTCAGGGAAGTTCTGGCCGCCTGCGAAAGAATCACAGGCAAAAAAATACGGGCAGAAATCAGAGATCGCCGCCCCGGAGACCCTGCGGCCCTGATCGCAGACAACAGGAAAGCGAAAGAAATCCTCGGATGGGAGCCGAAGAGAACCCTCGAGGACAGCGTGCGCACTGCTTACGCCTGGGAGATGAGGAGAAGGGGCCTCACATCGTCTCCATGAACTTGGCGACCCCTCTGAAGTAATCCCCTTCCTTCATCGGCTCGATCCAGGCGGCCATCTGCTCCTTCGTGACGTAGCCCTTTCTGAGCGCCTCTATCTCCGGGCAGAGGATCTTCGTCTCCCTCCTGCCCTCCATGTCCTTGACGTATTTGGCGGAATCGAGAAGGGAATCGAACGTCCCGGCGTCCATCCAGACGGTATCGTCGCTGACCGTCTTCACCTTCAGCCTCCCTTCCCTAAGATACATAAGGTTGAGGTCGGTGATCTCCAACTCCCCGCGGGCGGACGGCTTCAGCGTCCTGGCTTTACCGACCGCGTCCCCCGGAAGGAAATACAGCCCTATGACGGCGTAATTGGACTTGGGGTTCTTGGGCTTCTCCTCCAGGGAGATGACTTTCCCGGAGGAATCGAATTCGGCCACACCGAACCTCTGGGGATCCGGGACCCAATGGGCGAAGACCGTGGCGTTGGAGGTGTCCTTGGAAGCCTCTTCCATCAGCCTGTCCAGGTCCTCCCCGTGGAATATGTTGTCCCCCAGGATGAGGACGCAGGGGCCTCCGTCGGTGAACTTCTCGCCGATTATGAAGGCGTCGGCTATCCCGCGCTGGACATGCTGGACCTCGTACGTGATCCTGACCCCGAACTGCGAACCGTCCCCCAGCGTCCTCTCGAAGTTCTGCCTGTCCTTCCCGTTGGTTATTATGAGTATGTCCCTTATCCCGGCGGATATCAGAGTGAACAGCGGATAATAGACCATGGGGCGGTCGTACACCGGCAGAAGTATCTTCGATATGGGGAACGTGGAAGGGTAAAGCCTGGTACCCGCCCCCGCGGCTAGGATGATGCCTTTTGTGATCCTGTCTGAAGGCATGTGAGGTCATTCGGAATGATGCTATTAATGGTTCTCGGCCCGGCGGGCCCCGATGATGCCGGCCGCCTCCCGCAGGAACGCTTCGGAGCGCTTCTCGGCGGTCCCTCTGTCCTTGGACTCGGAATAGACCCTGAACTTGGGCTCCGTGCCCGACGGGCGCATCAGAACCCATCCGTCATCGTAATCTATCCTCAGACCATCGGTGAGGTTGACCCTCTCGCCCTCATGGCGCTCGGCTATCTCCCTGATGACCGGCGCTTTAAGGCTGTCAGGGCATTGGACAGCCGCCTTGATGGTGAAGAACTTCGGAAGAGAATCCACCTGCGAATCCAGGGATCCGTTCCCGGCGACGGCTTCCAGCATTTTCGCTATTGCCATAGCTCCGTCGCGGCAATACTGATGGTCGGCGAATATCAGCCCGCCGTTCTCCTCGCCGCCGAAGATGGCCCCGTCCGCCATCATCTCGCGGGCGACTATGGGGGACCCGACCGCCGTGTAGACGACCTCGCCTCCGGCCTGCCTCACGGCCTCCTCCACGACGCACGACGTAGCGACAGTGGTGACTATCTTGCCTCCCCCGCTTTTGGACGCTGCGGAGCGCCCCAGTATGGCAAGAGACTGGTCGCCCGGGACGTATCTTCCAGAGCCGGTGACGAACACGCATCTGTCGGCGTCGCCGTCATGGGCCATCCCCAGATCGCATCCTGATTCGGATACGATTCTCTTCAGATCGGCCAGATTGTCCTCTGTCGGCTCGGAAAAATGGCCCGGAAACCTTCCGTCCGGGGATGCGTTGATGGCAAGGGCCTTCACCCCCAGCTTCCTCATGAGCAGCGGCGACGTGTAAGATGCCGCTCCGTTGGAGCAGTCCAGGCATACCTTGAGGCCGGCCTTCCTTATCAGCTCAGCGTCGACTTTGGAGACGACCGCGTCTATGTAGGCCTCCCCTGCGTCGGAGATGCGCGAAATGGACCCTACACCGTCCCATCCGGGGCATTCGATATCGGTACCGTAGGCATCCTCTATGGCGGTCTCCTCCTCATGAGAGCATTCGGTCCCGTCGGACGAGACGCATTTGATGCCGTTGAACTCGGGAGGGTTGTGCGAAGCTGTTATCATCACGCCCGCGACAATGTTCGGATGGGTTCTGACGTAATACTGCAGCGCCGGGGTCGGGACCATGCCCAGATCCGCGATGTCGACGCCCATCGACAGGAGACCGGATTCCACTGCGCATGCTATCATGTCCGAGGACGTGCGAGTGTCTTTGGCGACGGCTATGGCGCCCGGCCCCAGCACTTTCGCTATGGCTTTGCCCACTTTCAGGGCGAGCTCCGGGGTCATATACCCGTTGACGATCCCGCGTATCCCATTCGTCCCGAACATCTTCATGATGGTACGGAAAAACGACACCGTAGATAAATGATGACGAATCGGATTGCGCATCTGCCCATCCCTTCTCCCGGCGGATTGGCCTGAATTTCGACGTGAAACCCATTCCGGCCTGCGAAACGGATGCCTTATGATTTCGTGATCGCTTGCCCGAGCCGGAAACAGCGCTGCAACCTTTCAATCACTGGTGCCGGCTACGGTAGAATGGCTCACTGACGCAGAGTGCGCGCACTGTGCCGGCTTTATCTGCTGTTGCGGCCGATTGCCTCCGCATGGAAAGGGAGGACGACCGTTCGGATCTGCGCCTTGATCAGCTGTACAAGCTGACGCTCGAAGATCTGCGGGTCCTCGCAATGCACCTGAGGCTGCTGAAAGAATTCGATGGGATGGACGACGGAAGCATATTGGAATGCGTCGATCTGACTCCGGGAGAAAAAGCGGCGAAGATAAATGCGGAACTGTACTCGCCGGACGGACCTGCGTACGCAGACAGCGCATTCCGCGTCCGCATGCCTGACAGCGGCAGAGAAACAACGGTGTTCATCGAAGGGCAAGGATGGATAGGCAACTGGAAACGTCTGTACAATAGGATGATCCTCTACGGATCCCGCTTCTTGGACGCAGGAAGGCGCGCCGGCTTAGCCGACGACAAATACGAGGATCTCCTGAAATCCGGGGGATCATCGTGGTATTCAACCCTCCGGCAAAGCTGAGGAATATGGTGTTCGAATCCGGGATGGCCGCCCGCGACAGCACGGAGATCTTACAGCCGAGCATCCCCATCCATCTGACATTCCTGTTCCTGGGTCTGGCCAGGGACTGCCCGAGAACCAACATAGGCGGGCTGAACCTCCTTTACGGCAGAGGGATCGGCAAAGAAGAGAGGGCCGAACGCCTTTGGGAAGAGCATAAAATAAGATTGAACGCATTGCTAGGCAAGGAAGAGGATATCATGAGCATAGCGGAAAGTTTCCTGTACCAGGGAAGAGAAGAAGGGAGAATCGAGGGAAAAAACGAGATGACGGAATACATGATCGATGCGTTCGCCAGGACGATAGCCAATTTCGCCAGAGACAACGGCATAACCGTCGGCGAAGCAATGTCGCGCCTGAATCCTCCGGAGGAATATGCCGACGCCATAGGGGCCAAAGCCAACGCATTGATTTCGAATCAGAGCTGAAGTATCGGACCGCATCGGATGGTCATTTCTTCGGGCTGCCTCCCGATCCGCCCCGGAATGTTGCAATAATGGAGGGTGTGACCCTCCGTTTTATCATGCGATCATTACGAGCTTTCCGCCGGCGCCGCTGAAGACATGGCCGCGAAGATTTGCTGCGGAAATGCCCATGATCTTTCCGGCCGCTTCCTGTAAAACAAGACCGCTGAAGGCGCTGACACCGATATTGGCCAGAGTGCCGGGAACCTCCAGATGCTCCACGTTGTAGCAGCCGAAGAAGGCATATGCGCCGATCGATCTGAGAGAATCGCCCAGATCGATGTCCTTCAGAGATTTGCAATTGGCGAACGCTTTCATGCCTATCTCCCTCACAGAACCCAGATCGATGGATGCCAATGAATCGCAGCCGTAGAAAGCCTTTGCTCCGACAGAAACGACTTTGAATGCCGTCCCTCTGAATTGAATTTCGGAGGGCACCTCGAGCGAGACGGGAGCATCTGAGAATCCGACCAGAGAGATCTCACGGTAAGCCGCAGAAACCACTGAATATCTGAGGCCTCCCGCCGCAAAGGAATCCCCGTCCGAGAACTCGACAAGAGAAAGCTTGCCGGCAGATCCTGCGAACGTCTTCCCGGCCAGATTATCAGCGGTAGCATCCAACCGCGATGATTTCTCGTAGAACTTCACGCCGTAGAACGCATTGGCCCCGATCGATTTCAAAGTGCTCGGGAACGTGACATTCTCCAGCGCCCTGCATTCGCTGAAAGCGCTCTTGCTTACAGAGACGATGCCTTCCGATATGACCAGATCCCTGAGATTGGCGCAGCTGAAGAACGCATATGCATCCACCTCAACACCGCTTGGTATGATGAGGGAAACCATTCCATTGCAGTACGGGAACGCCTTGAACCCTATGGAAGCCACGGTCGAAAGGTCGACTGTGGCGACCCTGTTGTTCTTGTAGAACGCATTGGTGCCTATGACCGCGCCGGTTCCCGTGAAACTTATCGATTCCATGCCTTTGCAGGCGCTGAAAGCGCTGGTCCCGACTATGACACCGTCACCTGGAATCGTCAAAGCCTTCAGCGACAAACATCCGAAGAACGCATACGGCTTGAACTCTTTCACGGTATCGGAGACTATCAGGGATCTCATATTGACGCAATTCGCGAAAGCTTTCATTCCTACAGATTTAACCGGCCCGAGATCGACGGTCCTGAGAGTTCCGCAGCCGTAGAACGCCTTGCTGCCGACAGAAATCACGGCATATTCTAATCCGCCGAACTCGACCTTAGAGGGGATCGCAAGATTGGACGGGCTTCCGGCATATCCGATGAGAGAGGCTTCGCCAGATTCTGCGGATACGACCTTGTATTTCAGGCCTCCGGACCAGAAAGTATCCCCGACTGCGGCCCCATTAATGACGTTGATGTGGCCTATGCCGGATACGGCTGAAATCTTCTGTCCGTCTACGTCGAAGATCTCTCCTGAAATGATTCTCAGGGCATATGCTCCGGCAGGAGTTCCGGCCGGGACAGAGAACGTCATGGCCATCAGACTGCCGGTTCCGGTGACATTTGCGATAGCTATGCCCTCACCATACACGGAGAACGGGTTCTTACCGATGTCTCCGGAGGTAATCTCCATAAGAGATCCTTCTGAAATGGATTTCAGCGTGAGCCTGGAATCGTATTCGACATCGAAACTGACGCACCATATCCCCGGATTCCGGCTCAATACTATGCCGATGCTGACGTCTGAGGAAGGATTTACATCCGCGCTTTCTACCGAGATGAAAGCAGAATCCGCGGATGATTCGCCAGCCAAACATATCCCTGCGGAAATACCTGCCAACAGCACCAAAAAAGCTGCGACCATTTTATGATTCATATATGTCACACTTCACTATGCTATTCTTCTGATTGATTCGAAACCGCGACAAACCGATACCGGATTAACTTGGGGACAGCAGCACCTAATGATGGCGCCGCCTGCGGAATCACTTCCGCTGTCCCTTAATCTGTTTCATAGCTCACAGATAGTTGTAGTAGAGGATGACATCCTCAGTGATGGGTCCGAAGACGACCTCGGTGTTAGCCGTGTCGATGACGTTGAGGGTCAGAGTGGATCCGCCGTGGGTAATAGTGGCAGGGGCGTAGCTGTACGTTCCGTACTCCTCGAAGGCAATTCCCATCTTCTTTCCGACGTTGTCTCCGTAGGCCCCTACGACCTGGTTGAAATCATCACCGTAATTGACGTCGAAGGATAGGTTGTATCTAGGGTCTCCCTGGAGCCAGAGCATGACATGCTTCTTGACGTGGTCAAAGGTGAACTCAATGGTGTTCACGATTTTGCTTCCGGTTGGATTGGCCTGGACGGTGATTGTATACTCCTCAGCGGAGGTCAGGACGTATCCCTCGAACGCTGCAGGGGCAGCGGGAACTCCTTTACCTGGATATCCAGGATAATCCATGTAGTTGTAGGTGTAGACAGCTCCGAAGTCCTGAGCAGAAGAGACACCGGGGACTATCTCCTCCCCATTGCAGGTGAAGATGACATTCACAGCGTACTTCAGAGGAATTCTGTCAAAAATAGCATAGACAACCAAGTCCTTAGTGACGATAGAGGGAACATTGTCCCAGCCGACGAAACAGTAATTGTAATCGCCGAGAGTAGAGACGGCGGGAGTTGCTGTGGTAGCACCGTATCCTCCGACGGTCAGGATATTATCAGATACAGTGAGTTTAGTTCCGTAATTCACAGTGTATGAAACCTTGTCGGCAGTCCCATATCCGGCAGGAGAAGCGATTACCGTCACTTTGCACTGATTGTCCCAGTGAGCATACAAAGTTATGTTAGAGGTTATCGGCGTAGTGCTGAAATTGAACTTGCTGCCGCCGGAGGGACTTGTGAACCAACCCCTGAAGACGTACCCATTCTTCGTAGGGGAAGAAGGTTTCGTTGCTTTCTCCCCGTATTTGACGGTTTGAGGCTCAGGATTCGGGAAACCACCGTTGGAATCGAATGCCACTGTGCGATTGTTTGTGACAATACCATTACTGTAATTGTAGTAAAGAATAACATCATCGGTGATGGGTCCGAAGACGATTTCAGTGCTCGCAGAGTCTATGACGTTAAGAGTCAGAGTGGATCCGTTGTGGGTAGCAATGATAGGAGCATAGCTGTACGTTCCGTACTCCTCGAAGGCGATTCCCATCTTCTTTCCGACGTTGTCTCCGTAGGCCTGGATGACCTGGTTGAAGTCATCGCCGTAGTTGACATCGAAGGATAGGTTGTATCCGGGGTCTCCCTGGAGCCAGAGCATGACATGCTTCTTGACGTGGTCGAAGGTGAACTCGATGGTGTTCACGATCTTGCTTCCAGTGGGGTTGGCCTGGACGGTGATGGTGTATTGCTCGGCGGAGGTCAGGACGTATTCCTCGAACGCTGCGGGGGCAGCAGGAACTCCTTTGGATGGATATCCAGGATACCACATGTAATTATAGGTGTATTTGACGCCATAATCCTGGGCGGAAGAGATGCCGGGGACGATTTCCTTTCCTTCACAGGTGAAGATGACGTTCACAGCATATTTCAGAGGAGTTCTGGCGAAATTGGCGTAAATAACAACATCTTTGGTGACAGCGGCAGGGACATTGCTCCAACCGACGAAACTATATGTGTAATCGCCTAGAGCGGAGACGGCGGGGGTCGCGGTAGTGGCGCCATAATCTCCGACGGCCAATACATTGCCGACTGCAGAGAGTTTGGTGCCATAATCGACTATATAGGAAGTCTTTTTAACGGTTCCGTAACTGCCAGGGTTTGCAACGACCGTAACATTGCACTTCTCGGATTCGGATCCGATATTGATCGTGAGTTCCGAACCCGCTGCGATATCGCTCGATCTGATAGTGCCGTAAAGCGGAATGATCAGATTCCTGTCTGAGATTACCCCATTTATCTTCTGAACTGAATCGTCATAATGGACAGACACGGCGGCATCCCCAGCAAGCACGACCGTTCCGAGACCTACGTCGATTTTCGCGAGATGCTTCTTTATCAGAAGAGAATCAAGCCCGTTTATTTTCCCGTTCTTGTCAGTATCAGTGTTCTGCTTGACTATAGGATTGTTCCATTTGGCCAGATATTTCTTGAGGGCAAGAGAGTCGAGCCCGTTGATTATACCGTTGCCGTCGACATCTCCGAGAATGCCTCTTCCGGAAGCTATCGCCGTAGAAACGACGCTGCATCCGACTTCCTCTGCGTTCACGTTGAAGATTTCGATGTCGGTTAGCAGCACAGCGATCTGGCTGCTACCCATATCAGCCTTGACATCGAATTTGAACGTCAGCAATACGCCGTTCTTCTTGGAATCATTCAGACCGGAAGCCTCGCCGTAAATGCCGTATGCGCCGTTATCATCCGCGCCTACGGTGATATCGACTATATCGCCCGGAACGATGTCGCTTGTTCTCAGCGTCATCGCATCGGAAGGATAATCGAGCGTCATCTTTATGGACCAGATACCGGGGTTATTTTCCAGGATTACTTCAACGACAGCGGAATTGCCGTTAACAGTACCGTCAACTTTTATCTGGAGATCCGAAGCGGCATCGGAATCATCCGTGAAAGAGACAGCCGCTATCGAAGCCGCAACGGCCAAAACAATCAATACCGTGTATTTCACATTCATAATGGGCACCACCCTATCAAATCGTATTCGCAAATGCAATGGCCCGGAGATGAAGCGATCGGATGCCGGTTTTTCCACTCATAAGGGCTGTTTCCACTCAGCAAAGAGCAGAGGAAACCGGATACCGCTGCCGTCACGATCATCAGCTCCTGGTCCAGATGCTTCCGCCGATGCGGCGGCGGATCGCAGCATGAAACTGAGTTTTACATGACTGCGCAAGTATAAACAGATAATCCGGCGTGCCGCTTGTTTTTAAGAGACAAATGAAAGCCGGATAGGATAAAATGCGGGGAACGAGCCCCGCTTAAAGTTTCAGAACTCTTCGGAGAGCTTCACGAGCTTGTTCCATCTCCTGTCGACTTCGTCCTGGATGGACTCAACGACGGGCTCCCACCTGTCCTGCAGAAGGTGCTTGAACCTGCCCTGGGCCTTGATCCACTCGATGACGGGCTTCTTCTCCGCCTTTCCGTCGGCGATCCTGGCGCTCTCCGCGGTGAGGGAATAAGCGCCGTTGACCACTTCGTAGAGCGGCCAGACGCAGGTCTCGACTCCGAGCTTGGCCATGTTGATGGTGTCCTCGGACGCGAACCTCCAGCCTCTGGGGCACGGGGATATGGCGTTGATGAAGCTCGGGCCGTCCGCGGCGAATCCCTTGGACGCTTTGGTCACGGTGTCCCTCCAGTTGTGGGGGGATACCTGGGCGACGTAGGGGATGTTGTGGGCGACCAGAATAGCGGTCAGATCCTTGGGGAATTCCTTCTTCCCGTAGGCCATGGATCCCGCCCAGGAAGTGGTGGTCGAAGCTCCCATACCGGTCGCAGACGACCTCTGGATTCCGGTGTTCATGTACGCCTCGTTGTTCAGGCAGACGTACATCATCTTGTGGCCCCTCTCCATGGCGCCGGAAAGCGCCTGGAGGCCGATGTCGTAAGTCGCTCCGTCACCGGCGAAGTTGACGAACCTGATGGTCTCGCCGATCTTTCCTTTCTTCTTGAGAGACTCGTAGGCGGTCTCGACTCCCGCGCAGGTCGCGGCCCCGTTCCCGAACGCCGTGTGTATGTAAGGGACGTTCCACGAGGTGTACGGGAAGATCGTGGTGGAAACCTCGAAACATCCGGTGGATCCCGACACGACGACGGAATCCTCGGTGCCCATGAGGATCTGCTTCGCAATGATCGACTCGGCGCATCCCGCGCAGAGCCTGTGCCCGCTTACGAGCCTTTCGGGCCTCTGGGTGAGGTCCTTGAGAGACAGAGAAGTCATATCTTCACCCCCAGATAGGTAATCTTGGAGGCAGATCCGGCGGAGACCTCCTCCATCATCTTCTTGAATCCGCCTACGGTGGCGTCCGCCCCTCCGAGGCCGTATATCACGTTGTACATCTTGGGCAGCTTCTCCAGATCGGAGCATGCGGCGGCGATCTCGGGGAACATGGGGCCGTAGGCTCCGATGCTGAGATGCTTGTCGAAGACCGCGACTGCCTTCTTCCCGGCCAGAGCCTTGGCGATGGCAGCGGCGGGCCAGGGCCTGAACACGCGGGGCATAAGGGCTCCCGCCTTGATTCCGGCGTCCCTGAGCTGGTCGATGGCCTCCTTCATGGTTCCGAAGGACGATCCGAGGACCACGGCCACGAACTCGGCGTCGTCGCAGCGGTACTCGTCCAGGAGATGGTATTCCCTTCCGGTGAGCTTCTTGAACTCGGCGAAGACCTCCTCGGCGACATCCAATGCCTTCTCCATCGCGATGACGGACTGGACTTTGTGGGGATAGTAGAAATCGGGCCCGTCCATGTTTCCGTGGGACACGGGGTGCTTGACGTCGAGCAGAGGGTAGAGGGGCTTGAATTCCCCGACGAACTTCTTGACGTCGGCGGTGTCCACCATGGTCATCCTCTCGATGGCGTGGGTGAGGATGAAACCGTCCAGATTGACCATGCAGGGCAGCTGGACTTCGTGGTGCTCCGCGATCCTCGGCGCGATGATCGAAAGGTCGTACGCCTGCTGGACGTTCTCGGAGAACAGCATGACCCATCCGCAGTCGCGGGCGGACATCGCATCCCCGTGGTCGTTGTTGATGTTGAT
>JAEEJP010000077.1 GCA_016281925.1 Methanomassiliicoccaceae archaeon | reverse complement strand
GCCTTCTCACCCTTGAAGGGTCCGCTGACGAGTTCGACGATGTCTCCCTCTGAAATGCCGATGACAGGGGACGCGGGGGTGAGATACGGCTCGATGTCCTCTATCGACGTTTCCCCCTCGATGAATTTCCTGGCTTTTTTGATTTCCTTGGTCTTCTCGAGGAGACGTTCCGTGTTCATGCCTTCGACGAACACATACCCTCTGAGTCCCTGGGGGCTCAGAATCGCATAGATGTCCTTCTCACCGAGATGGGCTTTGGCGTTGAGGGTATCCGCGACGCTCTTTTCCTGGTCTATCTGGGTCTTCAGGATCATTATGGACTGTTTTGCGACGGCTTCGAACTCTATCGAATCCGTGCCGGCGGAGGTTTTGGCTTTGATCTCGATCCTCACCGAGTCGCCGTACCTGACTCCGCTGGGGCATTCGGCGCTGAGGCAGAACCTCTTGGAGTTCTGGACCGAGACTTCCGGCGCTCCGGCGACCGCGCTGTTCCACACCTCTGCGGATCCGTCGCTGAGCGAGACCTCCCATTCAGGGGCATCGTCGCGTCCAGAAACGACCGAGAACGTAAGAGCCGCAGGAGACGGCTTGGGAGAGACTGTGAACTCCCAATCGACGATGCTTCCGGCGGATACTTTCTTGACGCTCTCATCTTCGGTGGAGAATATGCCGCCGGCAGGTGCGGAAGCCTCGGATGCCTCCTCGCTGGATTCGAATTCCTCTTCGAGATCGTCGAAATCCATGTCGTCTGATGAATCGCCGGAAACGATTTTGCTCAATGCTATGCCTCCGTCAGAAATACGTGGGCAGATAAGTCATAAGCCACCAGATGGCGAACCCGAGGGCACCTATCAGTATGATACCCAACGCGGTGATCATCATGGTTTTCTTATGCTCCTCTCTGGAAGGAGTATGGGCCGTCTTGAGGATCTTCCCATACTTCCCCTTTCCGAAGCTGCGAGCCTTCGATTCTATGTCTTCGGAAAAAGCCTGCACTGCCGAGTTATCTTCAGCCATGTTACCGTTCTCCAGCCGCCGGCCGTCGGCAGCCCTTGTCCGTTTTTCGTTACCACTGGGGCAACCTCAAACGGGAATGTCCGTTAATCGCGTCCCTGTCTTAAAAGTTTCGTAGAATTCTCCGCCGCAAGTTATGCTGCGCCCGGATCCGCGTCCGGTTTCGGCCCCGATGCCGGATTTTTCCGATGGATCGCGCCCGTCCTGCGCCTGCCTGGATGCGCCACGTGGATGAGCATAAAACCTGACCGCCTGTTGGATTCTGTGTAGACTATAAATAAAGGTTGTAAATAAGGTCTCATACAAGGGGGACACAACATGGAAGAAGTACTCTGCAATGTTGAACTCGTGAAAGAAAACAACGACTTCGTCGTAAAAATACAGAGCGATCTCGGCGGAATCAGGGAGTACAGATCCGTCCAGTTCGAGGAAGTCCTCGAGCAGCTCGTCCAAGACATGCAGGAAGAGTTCGAAACTTTCTGACAGGTGATATCATGGCAGCAGCAGACGACATGAAACATGTAACCGATTACCTTGACTATCTCGCGGAAGACACCTCCATACCGAGGAACATCAGGAAAGGCGCCTCGGATGCCAAAGCAAGGCTTCTCGACACGAAAGAGCCCATGGACATCCGCGCCACCAGCGCCATAGTCATACTCGAAGACCTTGCCAACGATCCCAACATCCCCCTGCAGGGCAGGACCATCATCTGGCAGGCTATCAGCCAGCTGGAAACGATGAGCCGCCAGAGCTGAGCGGAAACATCCGGCCTCACCGGCCGGATGCCGCGGCAATAATAAAAAAAGTGAGCCGAAAAACCGGCTCCGCCTTCAGCATTTCTTTTCTCCGATTATATTTAGGAAATTCCTGAAAATTTCCACCCCGTATTCGGAATCCTCTACCTCGGGATGGAATTGGACCCCATATATCGGACGGTCCGCGCATCTGACGGCCTCGTTGGGGCATGTTTCGGAAGAAGCGATGGTTTCGAAGCCGTCCGGGACGGTTTTTACCTCGTCGTTGTGGGATGCCCAGACCTTGAACCTGTCCGGAAGCCCCCTGAAGATATCGTCATGCGACCTGACGTCGATGGTGACCCCTCCGAATTCCGGGACTCCCCCGGGGCCGAGTTCGCCGCCGAAGTGCTCGCAGATCAGCTGCATCCCGGCGCATATCCCGAGGACCGGGAAATCGGCTCTGTCGAGGTATTCGCCGCATCTGCCGAGGCGCCCGCCGTCGGTCGCTACAGAAGGGGCCCCTCCGGACAGGACTATGCCGTCGGCGTCGGCGATATCATCGAACGGAGCGGTGTTCGGGACGATTTTGGTATCGACTTTGAGGTACCTGAGGACGCGCCATTCGCGGTGGGTCCACTGGCCGCCGTTGTCGATCACATACACTTTCATGCCGCGCCATCGACGATTCGGATAAAAACATGACGGGCCGCGGGATGCCGCAGCCCGAAAACCTCATTCCCACTCGATGGTCGCGGGAGGTTTGTTTGTGATGTCGTACACCACGCGGTTGACAGAGCTCTTCATGGTGTTGGTTATGCGCGTGGAAATCGAATCCAGCACTTCCAAGGGGATCCTCGAGTAGGTGGCGGTCATCCCGTCCACCGACGAGACTGCGCGTATGGCGATCGTGCGGCCGTATGCCCTCCTGTCTCCCTGGACTCCGACGGACTTGGAAGGAAGGAGCACGGCGAAGTACTGCCACGGCATCTCCATCTTCCCGGAAACGGACGCGGTCATGATCTCGTCCTCGACGATGAAGCACGCCTCGCGGACTATCTCGATGTCTTCGGAAGTGACTTCCCCCAGGCATCTGACTGCGAGGGCCGGGCCGGGGAACGGCTGTCTCTCGGAGGACTTTACGCCCAGCATCCTGGCGAGATCGCGGACCTCGTCCTTGTACAGATCCCTCAGAGGCTCATATAGGCTCATCCCCAGGTCTTTCGGGAGCCCTCCGACGTTGTGATGGGATTTTATCGTGTCCCTGACACCGTCCCCGCTCTCGATCCAATCGGGGGCGATGGTACCCTGGACGAGGGTCTCAGCGCCGAATTCCTTGGCCTCCCTCTCGAATACGCGTATGAATTTCTCGCCTATGGCCTTCCTCTTCTCCTCGGGATCGGTCAGCCCTTTCAACGCAGAGAAGAACTCGCCGCCGGCATCCACTATCCTGTAATTGATGCCCATATCGGACAGCATGCCGCGGACTTCCTCGGTCTCCCCTTTCCTCATCAGACCGTTGTCGACGTAGACCGCCAGCAGCCTGTCCCCTATGGCTTTGCTCACCAGAGCGGCAGCTACCATGCTGTCCACGCCCCCGGAGCAGGCTATGACCGCCTTCCCGGGAATCTTCTCCGCGGCTGTGCGGACCGTATCCTCGATGAAATCTTCGGCACCCAACATCGGCGGCCACCTTCTCGGAGTCGGCAACTACCTTCCTGGCCTGCTCCAGCCTGTATTCGCAGAGCTTCGCCCTGACTCCGGGATCGTGCATGGCGACGATCTCCGCGGCGAGCACGGCGGCGTTGTCGCCTCTGTCCAGGCCGACGGCTGCCACCGGTATCCCCGGAGGCATCTGGACGATCGAAAGCAAAGAATCCAGGTTCACGGGGCCGCTGACAGGCACGCCTATGACCGGCCTGACCGTATACGAAGCCACCGCGCCGGGAAGCGCCGCTGACAGCCCTGCGATCGCTATGAAAACATCGGAGCCGCTGCTTTTCACTAGCTCCTCCACCCTCCCGGGGGTTCTGTGGGCCGAAGCTACGGCTATGTCATACTGGATGCCGAATTTCTTCAGCATTGCGATTGTTTTCTCGGCCACCGGGAGATCGCTCTTGCTTCCCATGATTATGGATACCTTGGACATCGGCGGCAACTACTGCATAACCGATATTAATCTTAACGGTGAGAAGCAAGCGGGAAAGAAAAATTAAGAAGTTTCGGGAACGGACCGGATCAGCTCTTGAGAACGGTGATCAGGAATATTCCGACGGCAACGAGAGCACCGATGAGGACACCGATGAGGTTGACGATGGCATTGTACAGCGTGTCGTAAAGCTCTACTTCGCAAAAAGGCGAAATGTCGCTCCATCCAACGAGCCATGCCCAGACGACGAAGACGATGAGACCTACTACGGCCATCACACCGCCCAACGCTCTGCTCTTGCCGGAGCCGAGGATCGCGGCGAAAGCTCCGGCCGCGACCATCACGATGGCGAATGCGAGGACTATCAGGGTCACAAAGGTCATGAGATCCATTTTTTGCCTCCATTATTCTGCCCGCAAAACGGGGTTGTTACCGACATGAAAACATTGACCGTAGTTAAACCTACGCATAAGGCCGGACGCGGTTTTAGAACCGGAGAAACCGGCGTCCAGACGGTTCCGCGGACCCGGGGCGGACCGGCCCAGGGACGTGCCCCATGCATCCATCAGAATGGGAAGTTCTAACAACCAATATATAGAAAGGCGAACAAAGAATTGATTCATTGTTTATAAATAATACACAAAAATTTATATATAAAGTGTATATATAACCATCAATCAACCGTATACGGAGTATACAAATAGGGTATGTTGTGGTATCCATGGAATATCTTGGCCGCGTCGAGGAGATAACCAACGACGGCAGGATAATAGTGAGATGCGAAACGCTCCCCGACATAGGAGACTCCGTGTTTGACGCCAAATCGAACAGAATCGGGGCGATAGGGAGGATATTCGGCCCTGTGGACGGACCGTACGCATCCGTGATTCCGGACAGGAATACAGACTCGCCAAAGATGAAGGGCAAAGACATCTTCTACAGAAAGAGGCAGCAGAATGGCAAAGACAAGAGAAGGAACAGATGAGATAGAGGTCTGCCCGGAATGC
This sequence comes from Methanomassiliicoccaceae archaeon, assembly GCA_016281925.1. GTDB lineage: Archaea > Thermoplasmatota > Thermoplasmata > Methanomassiliicoccales > Methanomethylophilaceae > Methanoprimaticola. Next base: position 3,366 of record JAEEJP010000077.1, on the reverse strand, counting down.
GGAAGCCACCATCTCGTTCGTGATTATGAACGCGGCGAACTTCTCTGCGAAGACTGCGGACTGGTTATTGACGACCAGTTCATCGATCAGGGGCCCGAATGGAGGGCTTTCGACGTCGAGCAGGGCGAGAAAAGGGCGCGCACAGGCGCTCCTATGACGTACACCATTCATGACAAGGGACTGTCCACGGAGATATCCTGGAAGAACAAGGACAGCTACGGCAAGAGCATCCCGACGAGGAACCGCGCGCAGCTGTACAGGCTCAGGAAGTGGCAGAGAAGGATCCGTGTCTCGAATGCCACCGAAAGGAACCTGGCTTTCGCCCTCTCCGAGCTCGACAGGATGGCATCCTCCATGGGCCTCCCCAGGAACGTGAGGGAGACCGCCGCGATGATCTACAGGAAAGCCGTCAACAAGAATCTCATCAGAGGGAGATCCATCGAAGGCGTCGTCGCCGCGTCGCTCTACGCCGCCTGCAGGCAGTGCGGAGTCCCCAGGACGCTCGACGAGGTTGCCGGATCCAGCCGCGTCGGAAGGAAGGAGATCGGAAGGACGTACAGGTTCATGACCCGCGAGCTGAAGCTGAAGCTCATGCCGACCAAGCCCCAGGATTACGTCCAGAGGTTCTGCTCCGAGCTCAAGCTCACCGGCGACGTCCAGAGCAAAGCCGCCGAGATCCTCAAGGACGCGTCCGAGAAGGAGCTCACCTCCGGAAGAGGCCCCACCGGCGTGGCCGCGGCGGCGATTTACATCTCCTCCATCCTCTGCGGGGAAAGAAGGACCCAGAGGGAAGTGGCGGATGTCGCGGGAGTCACCGAAGTGACCATCAGGAACCGCTACAAAGAGCTCACCGACAAGCTCGGGATTGACATCCAGCTTTGAATCCGCCGCCCGCGGCGCTTTTTTCCGCGGGCAGCCAAACAGTTTCCGGCGCCGGGCCCTCAGAACGGGGCCAGCGCCCGCCTTTCCGTGATCCCTTCGATTCTGTCCCTCACTCCTGCAGCGGTGCTTATGGCCATGACGGCTATATGCTTGAGATCGGCCGCGGACCTTATTAGTTCGGTCGGGACGGCCAGCTGGAATACAGGATGGGGCTTGCGGTCGTTGCTGCCGATCATGATGTCGAACTGCCCGCAGGCGATGTTGCGGCCGATATCGAAAAGGACTATCTTGGCCTTGTCTGTCTCTTCGTCGCGTATGACGCGGTCGCCGTAGATGACGGAGAATTCGACGGCAGACCCGTACAGGTTCAGGAGGCAGGGGAAATTGTTGATGTTCATATAGAATCTCCGCTCCTCGTCGCTGTAATCGTTGTCGATTCTGAGAGCTTTGAGATACTTTCCTATCGTTCTGACTGTCTTGCTGTCCATCGCGCAGACCTCCTCTGACGATCCGGACCTCCGCAGCCGTCTGCTGGAACACGCCCTTGCTTCATGTCTGTCCTCCATTTGCTCGGACCTCCGAAAACTCGGTTTGACCGGTCATCGGAATCCAAAATTGTAACTACATTTGTGTATTAATACATGTCTTTCAAAAATAATGACGCCTCAACAAAACAGCGTTCCTATCAGAGGCAAGATTTCCCGGTCACGGACGGAACCATTGGAATTCGAGATACTGGATTCCCTTGCCCGAGACCCTGCCGAAAAGGATCTCTTTCTTCACGCCGCCCGAAAGCCTCACTGTTTTGGAGACCTCGGGCCAGGTCTTGATTCCGCCGTCCTTGATGGCATGCACCAGATATCTTGCGTGGCAGTCGTCCGGAGACTGAGTATATGCGCGGAAATGGTTCCCGTATTTGAATCCGGATTTGGTCACGAGACCTCTTCCCCTCAGATCGGCGTACACCTGCAGGCGGATCCCGAAACCGGCCTGGACCGATGCGCTGAATTCCTTCAGGCTGTCCTCCGACATGGACATGCCGGAAGGATCCGAAACGTCCAGCTTCCCTTTGGAAACCAGATAGCAGCCCTCCACCAAAGAAAGCTGCATGAAAGGGCCCACCGTCTTGCCGAAATACCCCAGAGTGCGGAGGCGCTCCGCGTCCTCGGCGTCGTAGACGAATATCCTGTCCCTGACCAGGCGCCCTTTGGCCGGACGCTTCATCCCCGCGACGGGTATGTTCCCGAGAGGATCGCGGAGCGACATCTTGTAGTATGTCACGTCGCCTTCCTCGTCGACCACGGCATACAGGACGGATCTTTTCCTGCCTTCGGCGTCTCTGACCTGCCTTATCAGATCGGAGATCTCGAATGACGACCTCTCCGACACGGCTTTAACATAGTATTCCGGGCGGGAATTGCTGAGCGTCTTCCCGCGGGGGAACACCGAAAGGTCGAACCCGCCGGTCTCGTTCTTCACGACGAAACCTCTCTGGCGAAAATCGCGGTATACCAGATATCTTATGTCGAAATCCTCCGAAATGGAAGCGGAATGCATGAACAGCTCCGGAAATCCTATAGACTTCCTTCCGTCGAGGACTTCCAGACGGCCGCATTCCAGCAGGTAAGCCGCCTCTATGAGATCCAGATCGACCCCTCCGCCGCTGCGCGGATAGCCGTAGCTGCCTCTAGTGTAAAGGCGGCTGCCCTCGCTCTGGTCGCGGACTTCGACCATATCGTCTGATAGTATCCCTGCCATCGGCCTGCCATGGGCTGATGCATATGTAAACATGAGTGTTGGACGGCCGCGGCCGCAGGAGGGCGCCATGTTTTCTCCGACAACCATAATAAGCGTCCGGCCGATTTATTGCGCGTCGAAGGCCGCCTTGGCATGATGGACATGGAGGTGTTTTGAAACGGATGATTTCCCGGGTGCCGATGCAGAAAAAGAAGCGTTCGCCGTGATCGACGGAATCAGATATTTCAGGGACGAAAAAGACCCGTTCCAATATGACAGCCCTAGAATAACAAACCTGGTCGATGGCAAAGGCTACAGATTCTCGGAATTGGAGCTAGATGAAGCCGGCGGACAGACGGATGAGGCCGCAGAATTCTGGATGGGCGTGAGCCAGAAGATACCCAAAGACATGGTGAAGATATTCCGGTCCGAAGCCAGCGGAGACGGAAAATACCGCATCCTCGCCGAACGCGTGGCGGGAACCTTCGGAAACGTCATGGGCAAAGAAAAAAAGAAGAGCCGGGATGATAAGCTCACAGCCGGCGATGCCATGGATATTCTGAGGTCCGTGGATAAGGTCCACAGACTCGGCCTGTTCGGACTCCACATATCTCCGGACAACATCGTTCTCGGCGAGCATGAATGGACGGCGGACGACCTGAAGGACTGGGGAACCACGATCGCCTCCAGAATCGCCAAGAAGCACAAATGGAAATTCTCGGGATTCGGGCTCCGGAAACCGGACTT
>JAEEJP010000076.1 GCA_016281925.1 Methanomassiliicoccaceae archaeon | reverse complement strand
GTGGCATCCAGGTGATCTTATGGCTATAAGGCAACCCGTCGTCAGCGTTCTCGGCCATGTTGACCATGGCAAAACCAAACTTCTCGACCGCATCAGAGGGACGTCCGTCCAGGCGAGGGAGGCGGGAGCCATAACGCAGCATATCGGGGCGACCGAGGTGCCTATAGACCACATCTACAAGGTATGCGGGAAGCTCATCGGGAACAAGAGGTTCAACGTTCCCGGCCTTCTTTTCATAGACACCCCCGGGCACCATTCCTTCGTCACCCTCCGCGCCAGAGGCGGGTCGCTGGCGGATCTTGCCGTTCTGGTCATAGACATCAGGGAAGGAATAATGCCCCAGACCATAGAGTCCATACGCATCCTGAAGCAGTATAAGACGCCGTTCGTCATCGCCCTGAACAAGGTCGATACGATCCAGGGATGGACCAGCGAGGACGGGAGGCCGTTCGTCCTTTCGGAGAGGGCGCAGCAGGACCATACCCTCGAGATGTTCAACGAGAAGCTGTACAACGTCATCGCCCAGCTCGCCGAGAACGGCATCTCGGCGGACAGATACGACAGAATCGAGGATTTCACCAAAGCCGTGGCTCTCGTGCCCATAAGCGCGAAGGAAGGCGAAGGGGTTCCCGATCTCCTCCTGGTGCTCATAGGGCTGGCCCAGCGCTTCCTCGAGAGCCAGCTGGAGAAAGGCGAAGGCCCCGGGAAAGGCACCATCCTGGAGATCAAAGACGAGCGCGGCCTCGGGAAGACCCTCGACCTGATCCTGTATTCCGGGACCCTGAGGAAAGGGGACACTGTCGCTATAGGGACGCGCGGTGACCCGCTGGTGACCAAGATAAGGGCGATCCTCAAGCCGAAGCCTCTGGACGAGATACGCGACCCCCGCGACAGGTTCGACTCCGTCAAGGAGCTCCATGCCGCTGCCGGAGTCAAGATCTCCTGCCAGAGCTGCGAAGGCGTCATCGCAGGCGCTCCCATACTGGTGGTCAAGAACGCCAGCGATCCGGCGATAAGCGGCATCAAAGAGGAGCTCAGCATGAAGATCGAGACCCAGGACAGCGGCATAACCATCAAAGCCGATGCGATAGGCTCGCTGGAGGCCCTCGCCTTCGAGGCGAAAGCCAACGGGATCCCGATCAGGAAGTACGGCGTCGGGGACATCACCCGCAGGGACATCGTCGAGACCGCATACGGCGACAAGAAGAACAGCGTCATCCTGGGGTTCAACGTGTCCGTTTCCAAGGACGCCGAAGCCGAGATCATGAACCATCCCGACGTCGAGGTCAAGACAAACCAGATCATCTACCAGCTCATAGACGACTATCTGGAGTGGGTCGAGGACAGCAGGAAGAAGAACGAGACCGACAAGAGGTCCGAGTTCTCCTTCCCCGCCAAGATCCTGCTCCTGCCCAACTGCACATTCCGCGCCAGCAAGCCGGCCATAGTCGGAGTGAGGGTCCTCGCGGGGAAGATCAGGCCGGGGGAGAACCTCATAGGCGCCGACGGCCGCGACGCGGGGAAGATAAAGAGCATCCATTCCGGCGAGGACACCCTCAAAGAGGCTTCCCAGGGCGAGGAGATCGCGCTGGGGATCGAAGGCGTGGTCGCCGGCAGGCAGATCAACGAAGGAGACATACTGTACGTGGATCTGCTGGAGTCCGGATACAAGCAGTTCCCGGGCATCGATCTCAACGAAGACGAGAAGATAGCTCTCGAAGAGACGGTCGCCATCAAGAGGAAGACCGACAATTTCTGGGGCATGTGACCCCGGAGGCTCTTATCTGCGGCGGGATTTCCCCTGCCGTCGCCTTTTTTCCTTCGGATACATCCCGTAGTAATCTATGCCTTTGATTTTGGCGTAGAATTTGGCCAGAACCTTGCCGAACCCCCACATCTGGTGGAACGACCTTATGACTACCGCATCGTCCAGATGGCTTTCCCCCACCTCTCTGGGCTCGAATTTATACTCCACTTTCCCGATCTTCAGCCTGCGGCCGCTGTATTTCAGGAGGTCCGCCAGGACTTTCCATCCCTGGAGCTCCATCTCGTTCCAGTGGGCTTCGATCTCAGGTTTGAACACGTCGGTGCGCCCGCCTACGAGGCCGCTCATCAGATCGGTGGTGGTCTGCTTCCCATGAAGCTTAAGCGTCAGGGCATACCAGAAATTGAAGATCCACGATCCGAGCCCGCGCTTGAAGCCCATGATCATGCGGTTGCTCCTGGTGCCGACCACCAGATCGTCCCCGGATTCGAGCTTCTCATAGATCGGGCCCAGGGCGGATAAGGGATGCTGGAAGTCGCAGTCCATGTTGATGAAGTAATCCGTGCCGCAGATGAGGAACCCCTGCATCACAGATGCGGCCAGCCCGCGTTCCTCGGGGTCTCTGACGTAGAATCTGACCATGGGGTCTCCCAGGCTTTCGATGAGCTCCCTGCTGCTGTCCACGGAATTGTCGTCCATGAACAGGACGCGGAATTCGGGATAGGATCTGCGGAGCGCCTTGGCCATCTCAGCGATGTTCTTTTCCTCGTTGTAGGTGGGTATAACTATCGTGCAGGTGCCGGGCATCCGTTCATCCCTTTATTGGCAGCGGTTAGGTAGAGGGGATATAAATTAGGTTCTTGTTCCGCCGGACCGGGGAGCTGCCGCCCATGCCCGGTGAACGGCTGCATTTCCGGTTTCCGGTGCCTCCGGTCCAAGCCAATATTTATTAATGACCTGCCGTTAACTCCGCTTCACAGGTGTTCAAATGGTTGAATACAAAGTAGTTGTCAACGATGTGAAGACTGGGAAGTCTTACAATGTTGCAGTCTCCGGAAACCACGCGGCATCTCTGACTCGCATGAGCCTGGGAGATGTTATCGACGGCGTTTTCGTTGGGCTCCCCGGTTACAAGCTCAAAATCACCGGCGGTTCCGACAAGACCGGAACCCCCATGAGGTCCGATCTTCCCGGAAACAGGAAAGTCAAGCTCCTCCTCTCTGACAGCCTCGGATTCCACGAGAAATACCACGGGGAGAGGAAAAGAACCGCCATCTGCGGCCGCGTCATCTCCGAGAGCATCTCCCAGATCAACATGAAAGTCACCGAGTACGGGGACAAGTCCATAGAGGAATGCCTCGCGCCGGCTCCGGCGGAGAGCTGATGAAGTTACCTAGCCAGCCCGAGATCAACATCGGGATGATCGGCCACGTCGACCACGGGAAGACCACCCTCACCAGGGCTCTTTCCGGCGTGTGGACGGACCGCCATTCCGAGGAGCTCAAGAGAGGCATCTCTATCCGTCTCGGGTATGCGGATGTTGCGTTCTATAAGTGCCCCGAGTGCCAGGGGCCTGCCGCATACGGAACCAGCAAGAAATGCAAGAATTGCGGCGCCGACGCAGAGTTCCTCAGGTCGGTCTCTTTCGTGGACGCGCCCGGGCACGAGACCCTCATGGCTACGATGCTCTCGGGAGCGGCTCTCATGGACGGGGCTCTCCTGTTGGTCGCGGCCAACGAGAAATGCCCCCAGCCCCAGACGAAAGAGCACCTCATGGCCCTGTCGATCATAGGGATAGACAACATAATCATTGTCCAGAACAAGATCGACATCGTCACAAGGGAGCAGGCAGTCGAGAATTACAAGCAGATCAAAGAGTTCGTGAAGGGAACGATCGCGGAGAACGCTCCGATCATCCCTCTGTCCGCCAACCGCGGCGTCAACATCGACATCCTGATAGAAGCCATCGAGAAGCACATAGTCTCCAAGGTCAAGAGGGATCCCAACGCGCCCGCGCTCATGCATGTGGCCCGTTCCTTCGACATCAACGCCCCCGGAACCAAGCCGGAGGACCTCAAAGGAGGGGTCCTGGGCGGCACACTGATCCAGGGGACCCTGAAAGTCGGGGACGACATCGAGATACTTCCCGGAAGGAAGACCGAGGTCGCCGGGAAAGCCGTGTACGAGAGGATGGTCGCCAAGGTCGTCTCTCTCGAAGCAGGCGGAAAGAGCGTGAAGAAGGTCCTTCCCGGAGGTCTGATCGCGATCGGAACCGGATTGGACGCTTCGATCACCAAATCGGACGGCCTCACCGGAAGGGTCGTCGCCGTCCCAGGGAATCTCCCGGACGTCAAGCACGACTTCACCATGAAGACCACGCTCCTGGACCGCGTCGTCGGATCCATGGCGGAGCTCTCCGTCGAGGACATCAAGAGCAACGAGCCTCTGATGCTCAGCGTCGGCACGGCCACCACCGTCGGCGTAGTGAAGAGCGCCAGGAACGGCTATGCCGAGGTCGCCCTCAAGATCCCGGTGTGCGTCCTGCCCGGCCAGAGGGTCGCGATCTCGAGAAGGATCTCCAACAAATGGAGACTCATCGGCTACGGCATAGTCGACCAGTGAGACTATGCAAGCCGTGGTCCTGGACACAAACGCATTGCTCATGCCTTTCGAGGTCAGGATAAACCTGGATCTCGCCCTCAGGGAT
>JAEEJP010000075.1 GCA_016281925.1 Methanomassiliicoccaceae archaeon | reverse complement strand
TGTACGCTAATCCTTATCTCCTGAACCCCTATGCTCACGGCCATGACGTTCGAGTTCCACAGGAACCATTACAGGTCGCCCCGCAGGCCCAGCGACGCCGCCGTTATGGTAAAGATGCCAAAATCTCTCGGGAGCGACCTTACCGCCCTGACCCTGGCGTACGAGGAGCCGAAGTACTCGATCCTCCTGCGCATAATCGAGGAGTACGTCGACTCCCATCGGGACGACGTCAAGAAGGGCAGGTGGAGGATGAGCCATTACCGCTCAGAAGGATGGGACGAGGAGGCCGCTTATGGCTGCCAGACGGAGGAAGAATGAAAATCGGGCAGGGCCTCTCACCCGGGGCCCGTTACCCATATTACGCGACGGTGACGTGGCACACCGAGGTGTAGAATCCGAGCGACGCCGTCAGATCGCACTCACCTGCCCTGTGGGCGACGGCAGTGACCTTCCCCGCCCCGGAGTCTGCAGTCACTGTGCAAGCCGACGGGTCGGAAGACGACCACTGGGCCATGGAGAGGAGGAACAGATACTCTGAGGGTACGTCTATGGCCTTCGTGCCTCCCGGCGCCAGTTCCAAGTAAAACTCCATCGCCGGGGTGGCTCCCGTAACGGACGCTCCCGGCACGTCCGCGACATCCGTGTGCAGGTCGGAGAGTTCAAGGGCCAGACGATCACGGGCGCGGAAACTGGAATTCCCAGGCTGGACCGGATTCTCCACAGGATGCTCGAGGACGGCAAGGTGTGGCCGTACGTGGGCAGGTTCTTCGAGAAGAAGCTGGACGAGCTCGTCATCCCGCGCGTCTTCGCGACAGCCCCGTTCTGGTGGACGGCCTACTACACGCTCGATACCAGGTTCTGGTCCATTTGATTTTTTGATTATTGGCGTCTGACCTCGTGGTCGACCGATTTCCCTCGTCGACGCGGCCTGATTCAAAAGGATGAGATCGTACACCCTCATGTCGAAAAACACCCTGATCAGGCCTGTCATGAGCATCATCTTTATCCCCATCAGTGTCGTCAGCCCTATCAGATCCTCTTCGTACATGTCCAGCTCGGTCCCGTCCTCGAACCTCAGATGGTAGTGGTCGTAGAAGTCGATTCTGTCCGGATGCGCGAAAAGGTTGCGCATGCATCTCAGATCCGATTTGGTCTTCTCTTTCTGGCCGAACGTTTTGTTCAAAGCCAGAACTTCCTCGATGCTCTGGTACATCTGCCTTTTGTCCAATGCGTCCTTTATCGTGTCGTGCATCTGGTCGCTTGCGGCCTTGTACAGCTTCTCGAAATTCAATACGTACTGGTCCTTCAACGCCGGAAGGGACAGTTCCGGCCTGCCCAGCTTCTTCAGCTCCAATATGCGCCTTGTCGCCGCCGTCTGATCGTTTAAGAAGTGCACCATCCGCTCCAAATCGTAGAATTTCATATGCTCGCTGTGATACTTCGTCGGATCGTCTATCTCCAGGCTTCCGAATGTCTGCATCATCTTTTCCAGCGCTCTCTTCATCACGTCAGACAATGAGCTATTGAGGCCGCCTAATGCGCTGTAAGGATAGGAGTCGAAGGACCTCAGCATGTTGCTGATCAGGCGCTCTTTCTTTTTTCCAAGAGGCCTCCCGTTACGGATGGTGTTTATCACGTCATCCAGGCCGTTTATAAGCCTTAGACCTGTGCCTTCCATCATTTTATTCAATTCCGATAAGTCGGTCGCGAACAGTTCCATCAGGATTATCTGGTCGCCGTCGAAGTGGTTGCTGACCAATCTGTTTATCCTGTTGTCTGGCTGCATCTTCTTCCCTTTTGCAGATACGATTCGAACACGAGGTCTATCCATCTCATCTCGGTTCTGTTCCATCTTCGTCCGTTGAACCCATCGGGGCTCCGCAGTACTTGCAGAAGCACGACCCGTCGATTTCCTGCTCTGTAAGGCCCCTGCCGCATTTCGAGCAGTACATCGCGTATGATCCCTCCGATGTCGGGGGGACGGTCGCGCCGTAGCCTGAAGCAGGCCTCGGAACCGGCATGTTGTCGATGTTGTACGCTATCACAATGCTGACGATTGCTATTATTATGGCCACTATCGGCCCGGGCCCGAACTCGTGTATCTCCGTATAGTAATCGCCGTAGTAGCTTCCGGGCGAAACCCATGCCATCATATAGATAGACCCTATTATTATGAGAACGCCTGACGCCAGCACATCGGTGAAATAGCCTCTCTCGATCTTGACGATGTACCTCGCCGCCATCGCCATGAATGCTATGCATACCAGAATCGGAGTTATTATCCCGAGGATCCCTACCTTTCAGTACAGCAGCCCGTCCGGATTTGTGAAGTCCCCAGATGTTATCAGGCTAATTCCGCTGTATTTGAATTCGATGTAGCTATAATAGTCCTCGTAGTAGATGTCCACCCAGATCAGCATTACCGTCAGGCATCCGATGAGCGATACTATCGTTCCCGCGAGGACCAGCTGTGCTTTGTCCATATTTTGAAATCGTCCTCCGCCAATTTATAAACACCCAGTAATACACTCATATTTACTTTGTAATGAAAAAAGTTTGAGGGGTGTCTGCCCCGTTAGTTCAGAGGGAGATCCCGTGGTCCTCCATCCACTCTATGGTCCCGTCGAATCCGGGGTATCATCTCAGGGCGTCCTCGACCTCCCTGTCCCTCCTCAGCGGTTCCGCGAGGAACCCCGCCCTTATCAGGGCCAGGTGCTTCAGGACCGCCAGGTCGAGGGCGGAGTCCGGGACGTCGTCCGAGTCCGGGGCCCTGTCGACGACAATCAGCCTCATCAGGACCGAAGACCTCGCGGCGCTTCCGCCTCCTCCTCCTTCGACCAGCGGATGTCGGTGCTCGGGTCCCTCCCGATCAGGCCCAGGCCCTCGAGCCTGCCCAGGGAGGCCTAGATGCTCTTGTGCTCCCCTTCCGTGCCTCCTGCCCTCTCGTCCCTCCCCAGGTACACGGGCCTGTGGGTCTCCGAGAACTCCGGGGCGGTCAGCCAGGCGGTCGCCCTCTCAGTGTAGTCACCTCCGCATCCGCGGATCCTCGCCATGATCGTCCTCGCCAGGTCCTCGATCACGCCCTCGGGGGCGTCTCTCAGGTAGTCGCTGACCCTGAACTCGGCCCAGTCGC